>DAIBFU010000001.1:0-57138 GCA_027422105.1 Vulcanimicrobiota bacterium
CCGTCGAGATACGCGCGTGAGTTTCCGGCCGCATTGTAGAGCGCGAGCGTGGCGTTGTTTTCCGACGAGATTCCCAACGTCTCGCGGATCGTTTCGTCGTTCCCCGTGTACAGCGATAAACGGGGCGCCGTGCCGCCGAGCAACTCCGTGGCGATATGCCCCGAACCGTTCGAAAGATTGAGCATCGGATTGTGCTCCGATGACACGCCTAAATAGACCCTCCACGTGTGCTCCGAGTCGTAGAAGCCGAGGTACGGGTCGTCTTCGCCAGCGAGCGTGGCGAGCGATTTCGATGTCGACGAAAGATATCGCGTCGTCGCAAAGCCCTTCGTTGGGCTCAGAAAGGTCGTGTACCGCGTCGTCCCGGTTGCGTCGTTGAGATGGAGCGCCGGCTCGTTATTTTCGTTGAGCCCAAGCAGAACGCGCTGGGTTCCGTTTGCAGCGTAGAGGTGGAGGCCGTCGATGTCGAGCCGGGCGCGAATGTGGCCGGCGGAGTCGCGTACCGCGAGCGCCGATGGTGAGAGCGGCGCCGGGGGGTGGAGCGCCGTCGCGCCGATGAAGAGCGTCGCCGCCAGGGCGGTGACGGCCCCGAGAGCGATCGCGCGCGTACGCGCAACTTCGCGCTCGAGCCGAGCGAGACGAGCGGAAAGCTCGCGTGGGGAGTCGTTCATAGAGCCTCCTTATCAAGCGGGAATCCGGTTGGAAGGAGGCCTTCGCTTGCTTGCCGGTTCGCTCCCGTTAGCGGCCGCGGTCGCGGCGCGCGCCGGCTTTCTTCCCGCGAATCGTCGTGCGTTTGAGCGCTTTGATCACCTGGTCGGCGATCGCCTCGGGAACCTCGACGAGCGAAAATCGGTCGGCAATATCGATCGCGCCGAGTTCGCGCGAGTCGATCTGCGCTTCGTTGGCGATCGCGCCGACGAGATCGGCGGGGCGAACCTTGTCGTTGCGCCCGACGCCGATGAAGATGCGGGTCGTCGCGACGTTATCCGCCCGCGGGCGCGGCGCTTTCCGTTCGATCTTCTTGTTGTGTCCGCCGCCGAATTCAACCGAGGGAATATCCTGTTCTTCCTCGCCCTCACCGTCGCGACCGCGGTCGACCAACTTGAGCGCAGCGGCAGCGATATCGAGCGCCTCGTGTTCGTGCGCGAGTGCCTCGACGATGACGCGGTAGCGTGCCAGGTCGCCGCTCTCGATCGCCGTGTTGACATCGGCGCTCAGCGTCTCCAGGCGTCGTGCACGGAGATCGTGGACCGTCGGCACGCTCTCGATCTTTATCTTGCGTTTGGTGTGCTGTTCGATGTTGCGCAGGAGACGTTGCTCGCGTGCCTCGGCAAAGGTAATCGCAACGCCCTCGCGCCCGGCGCGGCCGGTGCGACCGATGCGGTGGACGTAGGCGTCGGGCGATGAGGGCACGTCGTAATTGACGACGTGCGAGACATGTTCGATATCGAGCCCGCGCGCGGCGACATCGGTGGCGATGAGCAGTTCCGAGCGCCCGTCACGGAAACGACGCAGAACGCGATCGCGCTGTTCTTGCGAGAGCCCTCCGTGGATCGCTTCGGCCTGGTAGCCGCGGCCGCCGAGCGTTTCGGTCAACTCATCGACTTCGGTCCGCGTGCGACAGAAAACGATTGCGGAGGTCGGCGACTCGACGTCGAGCACGCGCGCAAGCGCGGCAATTTTATGCGGTCGTGGAACGACATAGACGACTTCGCGGACGCGCGGAACCTCGCCGGGCGCGCCGACCTCGTTGGCGATCGTTACGTGAACGGGATCTTTGAGGTGACGTTTGGCGATCGTGCGGATGCGCGGAGCGAGCGTCGCCGAAAAGAGCGCGCTCTGACGCGCCGCCGGAACGTTCTCTAAAATCGCGTCGAGTTCGTCGGCGAAGCCCATGTCGAGCATCTCATCGGCTTCGTCGAGGACGAGAAATTCGATCTGCCCGAGGTCGAGCGATCCGCGACGGAGATGATCGAGCGCGCGTCCGGGGGTTGCGACGACGACATCGACGCCGCGTTTGAGCGTGCGAAGCTGCAACCCGATCGACTGCCCGCCGAATATCGGCAGCACCCCGGTTCCGAGTTGGCGGCCGTACCGGTGGATCGCCTCGGCGACTTGCATCGCTAGCTCTCTGGTTGGGACGAGCACGAGGGCGCGCACGCGGCGCGGCCCGTCGGCGACCCGTCCGAGGCGGTGCAGCAGCGGTAGGGCGAAGGCGGCGGTCTTCCCGGTTCCGGTCGCGGCCTGTCCTAAGACATCGCGTCCGGCCAGGAGCGGCGGGATCGCTTCGCGTTGGATCGCCGTCGGCTCTTCATAGCCAAGGGAAGCGACGGTCTCGGTGAGCTCTTGAAGAAGGCCGAGGTCGCGGAAATCGATTGATTGCATGGAATCGCTCCCCGTTCCCAAAGGCGGTGGCGAAGGCCTGCTCGGAGGATGATTTCAGGGCCTTGTCGCCTCGATACGCATCGAGATCGTCGGCGGGATGCGGCGTTCCGCTGCGAGTCGGCGGCGCCCCACGCCGGTAATATGGAGAGCGATATGCGCATCGCGCGGGATCGCGCCGCGCTCGAGGCGCTCGATCAATCCGGCGAGTGCGACCGCTGCCGCGGGATCGAGATCGACCCCTTCGAGCTCCTCGAAGAGCGCAGCGGCGGCACGGGCGGCGGCGTTTTCGACGGCGGTCACATCGCCCGCGCTCTCGGTGAGCGCGTCGAGTAATCCGCCTTTGGGTTCGTAGGGCGGCGCGAGCGATCCGAGGACCGCCGCCGACATCTCCGCACCGGCAAGAAAAGCCGAGTCGGGGCGGTGCGCCGCTTCGACCGAGTTGCTCCCCGCGGCCCAGGCGTGGAAGATCGGCGCGAAGGGCGCGTTCTGCACGAGTACGAGGTGTGGAAAGCGCGTTCCAAAGGCTCCCGATGCAATCGCGCGGCTTGCCGCTTCGTGCGCCGCGATCCCACCGCTTCCGCTGCCGACCGCTTGAACGAAATACTCCGGTAGCGCACCCTCTGCTTCCATGTATGCCGCAATCGTGGTTCCGATACCGTCGCGTCGCGCGACGTTCTGCGCGCCGCCTTCAAAGACGTGCCCCTCACGCGTTCCGAGTTTGCGAGCCGCAACGATCGCATCGTCGTAGATGGCGTTGCCGGTCACGACGATAAAGCGAACGTTCTCCCCCGGAGCACGCGAGAAAACGATGCGCGGTAGCGCTGATTCGGGAACGATAATAATCGTCGGCACTTCGTAGATACTCGCCGCGCTTGCCAGCGCTACCGCCGTGTTTCCCGCAGATGCCGCAACGAGCGTGCGCCCGTCGCGCGGGAAGCGGCCGAGAATCGCGATCGCTTCGATATCCTTGAAGGTTCCGCTCGGGAGCCCTGCGCCGCGCTCGGGCCAGAATCCATTGACGGCGAGGCGGAGGTTCGGAGCGCGAAGATAGGCATTGAGTGTGTCGCTGCGCAGAATGACGGTGCCGAAATCGGTTTCGACCGGCTCGCGCAGCGGTAGCCACGCGCGATAGCGGAGCATTCCGTGCCTCGATCGATCGATTTGGAAATTGCGCTCGGCGTACTCCGTGCGAAGAAGGCTCCGCCCGTGCTCCCCCGAGCAATGCGTTATGGTTCCGTCGTCGATAATGCGACGCCCGCATGTCGGACAGAGCAATCGGTACGACGATTTTTCAAAAACCATTGCGAACCCCGACTTACGATTGAGAACGCGTCGAAGAGCAGTAGTTCGTGCCGGGAACCGGGCTCGGCGGGTGGGTTGAAAGGAGCGCGCAATGCATGACCAATTGATGAACGGTTTTCTTTTCGGAATCCTCTTTGCCGACGGGATTTCGAGCCTTGTCGACGCGGGCGCTTCTTCTCGGTGAGGTGTGGGCGGTGCGTATCTCACCCCGCGCCGTGCTTCGCCGAGAGTACCTCGGCCATACGCGGCGGAGCCGCCGTTCTACCGCGTATGGCCGAGAAGCGAGCGAGCTAGGCCCGTTGCAGAGCGTTAGACCGCATAGCGAAGCCGCTCGTTCTCGAGCTCGCGGCGCTGCGCGGCGAGCCCATTCCAGAAGATCGTAACGGCATCGAGCATCGCGATCCCGCCGGCGATGAAGCGTTCGGGAATGAAACAGCTACGCGAATAGGCGACACTGAGTTCGTCCTCCGTGTGTTGCGCGTGCAACTCTTCGAGTCGGTCGTGCCAGGTCCAAAAACCGAGTGGGAGGTCGGGGCGGCGCTGCGCGCGGATCTTGCGTAGCCCGGCGATCAGCGATTTCCAGAACCCGGCGTTCGCCCAATGTTCGATGGCGTACGAGGCTCCTAGCGCCGTCGAGATATCTTCCGATCCGTACCATTCGGTGAGCGAATCGCAGAAGCGCAAGGTACTCGGTGTACCCAAACGTCGCTTGCCGAGCTCGTGCCATTCCAATCCGAGGTGTTCGGCGAAATCGACGAGCCATTCATAGTGCGCGCCGTGGAAACGAAAGGTTCCGCCGTCGACCGATCCGTCGCTACCGAAGCTCACACCCAGTTCGTTCATCAAAATTTGCTTTCCCGAACGATAGGTACCGATATCGGGGGCATTGATGCATTTGCGCAGCTGTGCTTCGATAAACAGATGGCTGAAGACGGAGAACTGTACGGTAAACGCGCGCAGTTGTGCGTCGGTTGCCTCGCCGAGCGCAAACCATTGCGTGTAGGGATTCTCCAACAAGACGGCATGGCCGTGGATGCTGCGTTCGACTTCGTTACGGAAGCATTCGATCGGGGGAAGGGTTCTCATCATCGTGTCCTCGCGCAAGGTGATGGGTGATAAAAGAAAGCCGCCTCACCGGTAGATCGGTGAGGCGGCTGTACTCGTCTGCGGGTAGTGTTAGGGTTCGACGGGTATAGGCGGCTCGACCGATTCCGATGCGGAACGGTATTGATAGCTGCCGAATAGATACGCCGGTGCGAACATGGCGGCAACCTTAGCAGGTTTGTCGGTAAAAAACAAGAGGGTGCCGATACCGCAGGAGCGCACATCAGCGGCATGCCGGTTTCGTTGACGCCGTTTTCCGACGGATGGCTCGCGTTCCACCTCGGCCTCGTGCTCGGGCTCTCGCTTTTTTTCGGGCTTGCGTACGAAGAATTTTACGGAGACACGATCTCGCAGCGCCCCGGCGGCATTCGCACCTACCCGCTGCTCGCGCTTGCCGGAGCGCTGCTCTATCTGATCGACCCGCTTCATTTGGTCGCAACGATCGCCGGGCTCTTGGTGCTCGGCCTCTGGACGGCGGCCTCGATTCGCGAGGCGCTGCGGACGGTCGAATCGAGCCGCGCCGCCGATGGGCTCTACGTCACGTCGGCTGCCGCCGTGATCGCCTATCTCCTCGGGCCGGCGGCATTTGCCGTTCCACCCTGGCTGCTGATCGCCGTCGTCGTCGCCGCGGCGCTGCTGCTCTCGGCACGGACGACGCTACGCGAACTCGCGGCGAGATTCGGGCACACCGAGATGGTGACGGCGGCAAAATTTCTCGTGCTCTCGGGTGTCGTTCTGCCGTTGCTGCAAGGGCTTCCCGCGATTCCCGGCACGAGTCTTCGGCCCTTTAACATCTGGCTTGCGGTCGTCGCGGTTTCGGCGCTCTCCTACGCGAGTTATCTCGTCCAACGATACGTCACGTTCAAAGAAGGCACGCTCGTGCCGGCTTTGCTTGGCGGAATGTACTCTTCGACCGCGGCGACCGTCGCGCTCGCGCGCACCGCGGCGGAGACGGGCTTTACCGCCGCGCTTTCGGGCGGAATCGTCGCGGCAAGCGCAATTATGTATCTGCGCATCGTCGTCGTTGTCGCAATATTCAATCTCGCGCTCGCCGAACGGCTCGCTCCCTCGTTCGTCGCACTTGCGCTCGCCGGCGGCCTGCTCGCGGCGATCATCGTTCGCTATGCCGACGGAAAGAAGGGCGCGGATACCGTGAAGCCGGCGACCTATCCGGGGAATCCGCTACAGATCTCCACCGCGTTGATCTTCGCCGCGCTGTTCGTCGCGATCTCGCTCTTGACGACCTGGGTGCAATCGGCCGCAGGGCAGGCGGGGCTCTTTATTCTGGCGGCGGTCGTCGGCGTGACCGACGTCGATCCGTTCGTGCTGAGCATCGCGCAGCATCATGCAGCGGCGATTGCGCTCGCCCCCGCCGCCGCGGCGATTCTCATCGCCGCATCATCAAATAACGTGCTCAAGGCGCTCTACGCCGCGTTGTTTTCACGGCGGCGAGAGAGCTGGCTTGCAGCGACGAGTTTGCTGGTGCTCGCCGGTGCCGGCGTCATCACGGCGCTCGCGGTCTTTCGATGAGTTTCTTTCTGCGTTGGCTCGGCCTCGATGTACCGTTGCGCGATGCGCGGTTGCACCCCATTCGGCGCATCGAAAGCCCGGGCGAGATCGCCGTTCACCGAGCGCGCGCGCGACGCGCGATGAACGATATTTTGGGAGCGACGATCGTCCGTGAAGAAGATGATCTGCTGGAGGGTTCGATCGGCCTGATCGATGGGGAGCGCGTCATCGTTCGTTTTGAATCGATCGGCGAAAATCGTACCGGCATGACCGTCGAGAGCGTTCGACCGCTTGGAATCGCTACGCGAACGCATTCGGTGTACGTCGATCGTCTCGCCGAAGAACTCGCGAAGCCCTAGCGAGCACTCCGGTTCCGAGCAGGGAGCGCTATTCGCTCTTAGGGATAGAGGCCGCGGAGCTTCGTCGCTTCGGCAACCCGATTGACCGCGACCATATACGCGCCTCGACGCATGTCGACATTATTTTTTTTCGCCTGTTCGTAGGTCTCGCGAAACGCGCGCGTCATCTTTTGTTTAAGGCGGGCGTTGATCTCATCTTCCTCCCAGAAGTTTGCTTGAAGATCCTGAACCCATTCGAAGTATGAAACGGTCACGCCGCCGGCGTTAGCGAGAATATCCGGTAACACCATAATGCCGCGTTCGTGCAAGATCGCATCGGCTTCGGGAAGCGTTGGACCGTTCGCCGCTTCGGCGACGATCTTCGCGCGAATATTCGGTGCGTTTTCGCGCGTGATGACTTTCTCGAGGGCCGCTGGAATGAGGACGTCGCACGCGTATTCGAGAACTTCCTTATTCGAAAGACTTTCGCTACCGGGGAAGCCGACGACCGATCCGGTTGTAAGTTTGTGCGCAACCAAGGCGTGCGTGTCGAGCCCCTTCGGATTTGCAACGCCCCCGCGTGAATCCGAGACGGCGACGATGCGATAACCACGCTCGGCCATCAACGATGCAGCGTGCATCCCGGCGTTCCCAAAGCCCTGGATCGCGACGCGCGCACCGGCGTTTGGAATTCCGAGTACGCTCATCGCTTCGTCGACAACGTAGAGACATCCACGAGCCGTCGCCTTGTCGCGCCCCAGCGAACCACCGATGGCGATCGGCTTTCCGGTCACGACGCCGGGGATCGAGTAGCCTTTTTGCATCGAGAAGGTATCCATGATCCACGCCATGACCTGCGGGGTCGTGTAAACGTCGGGTGCGGGAATATCTTTTTCCGGGCCGATGATAATCGAAATCTCGCTCGTGAACCGACGCGTGAGATGTTCGAGCTCTTGCATCGACATCGCCTTGGAATCGCAGATCACTCCGCCTTTTGCGCCGCCGAATGGAATGTTGACCAGCGCGCATTTCCAGGTCATCCACATTGCAAGGGCTTTGACTTCGTCGAGCGTCACATCGGGATGAAAGCGGATGCCGCCCTTCCCCGGCCCACGCGACATGTTGTGCTGTACGCGATAGCCGGTGAACATGCGAAATCGACCGTCATCCATACGGACCGGAACGGAGACTTCAAGAACGCGCTTCGGTTGGCGCAGATAGAGATGGATTTCTTCGCTCAACCCGGTGAGCTTCGCTACTTCGTCGAGCTGCTGCTGGGCCATCGCCCAAACGTTCTCCGAGGACTGGGTCGCCGAGCGGTCGATCGTCGCTGCCATGCTGCGAATCCTCCCCTACGCGATGGGTATCGCGCTCGAACCGCATGCGTCGGAGCTCCGCGGTTTCCCTCCCCTCCTACAGGGGGGGCACGATCCGGTCGGTGCCCACGTAGCCGCGTAGCGCCTCGGGAATGCTCACGCTGCCGTCCTCTTGCTGGTAATTTTCGAGAATGGCGAGCAGCGTACGGCCGACCGCTAGGCCGGATCCGTTGAGCGTGTGGACGAGCTCCGGTTTCGCTTTCGCCTCGCGGCGGAAACGCATCTGTGCGCGTCGGGCTTGAAAATCGGTGCAATTCGAACAGGAGCTGATCTCGCGATACTCGTTGCTGCTGGGGAGCCAGACCTCGAGATCGTAGGTTTTCGCGGAGTTGAAGCTGAGATCGCCGGCGCAGAGCGCGAGAACGCGATAGGGAAGGCCGAGTTCCTCGAGGAGCGCAGCGGCGTCTGCGGTCATTTTTTCGAGCGCCGCGAAAGAATCTTCGGGACGTTCGATCCGGACGAGTTCGACCTTCTCGAATTGATGTTGGCGAATCAGTCCGCGCGTGTCCTTGCCAGCTGCTCCCGCTTCTTTGCGAAAGCACGGTGAGTATGCGGCATAGCGAATCGGCAGCGCCGCTCCGTCGAAGATCTCTTCGCCGTGCAGAGCGGTAAGCGGAACTTCGGCGGTAGGAATGAGATAGAGACCGGCTTCGAGATCGGCGAACATCGCGTCGGAGAATTTGGTGAGTTGCCCGGTTCTCCACATCGTTTGTTGGGTAACGAGGTAGGGCGGTGCAATTTCGAGGTACCCACGCTCGGCGGCGCGATCGAGAAAGAATTGCGCGATCGCACGCGAGAGCCGCGCACCGAGCCCGCGCAGTACGGCAAAGCGGCTTCCCGAAAGTTTTGCCGCGCGCTCGAAATCGAGAATGCCGAGGCGCTCGCCGACCTCCCAATGCGGTTGCGGCGTGAATGCAAAACTGCGCGGCGTTCCCCAACTGCGCACCGTGACGTTGCTCGAGGCATCCGCCCCATCGGGCGTACTCTCGTCGATGATATTCGGCGACTGCACTAAGAGTTCGCGCAGCGGTGAATCCGGCGTATCGGGAGCGAGCGCTTTCGCCGCTTCATCGAGCGCGGAGATCTCGGCGTCGAGCGCGGCGATCTGCGGGCGAAGCGTTGCCGTTGCCGCCGCTCGGTCGCTCGCCTTTGCGATCTCAGCGCTGAGCCGATTTTTTTCAGCCTTTTTTGTTTCGAGATCGGTGAGAGCGAGGCGGTGCCGCTCGTCGAGACGCAGAATCTCATCGACGAACGACGGATCGCTACCGCGCCGAATTGCGGAACGACGGATGCGGTCGGGGTCGCGACGACAGAGAGAAATATCGAGCATGGAACTCCGCGCGGTTGGCTTTGATGAATCGCGACTCCTCGCGCCGGAGCGCGCTTTGGAGGTTTTTTTTCAGCGCACGACGTTGCCGCAGCCGCAGCGCGAGAGTATCGAGCTCGACAGCGCACTCGGACGCTATCTCGCCGTCGATGTGCGCTCCGCGTCGGCGCTTCCGGTGGCCGCGCGATCGGCGATGGACGGCTTTGCACTCGCCGCGGCGAGCGCACCGGGACGACTGCGAATCGTCGGGGCGGTGGCGATGGGGCGCCGCTATTCCGGTCGCGTCGGCCCCGGCGAGGCGGTGCGGATTCCGACCGGTGGATTGCTCCCTCCGGGTTGCGATGCGGTGCTGCCGATCGAGGCGGCGCAACTCGAGGGCGACGAACTCGCATGTGGATCGGTCGCTCCGGGCGAGGCGGTTACCCCCGCCGGGAGCGACGTCGGTGCCGGCGAGCTCCTGCTGACGCCGGGCCGACGGATCGGCGCGCCGGAACTCTCGTTGCTTGCGACCCTCGGCTATGCACGCGTGGAGGTTTTCCGCCGCCCGCGTATCGCGGTGCTTTCCAGCGGAGATGAACTCGTGGCGATCGATCGACAGCCCGAAGCGTGGCAGGTTCGCGATTCGAATCGCTACGCAATCGCCGGAGCGCTGCGCGCGATCGGTGCGGAGGCGATCCATCTTCCCAGTATCGGCGATGCTCCCGGTGAACTGCTCGCCGCGCTCGAGGCGGCGGTCGCTACGTTCGATGCCGTCGTGTTGAGCGGCGGCTCCTCGGTCGGAGAGCGCGACGAAACGCCGGTTGCGGTCGCCGCCCTCGGCTCCCCCGGCACGATCGTCCACGGTCTCAAAGTGAAGCCCGGAAAACCGACGCTGCTCGGTGCGGTCGGCGGGGTTCCGATTCTCGGCCTGCCGGGAAACCCGAGCTCCTCGCTCCTGATCCTCGATGCCGTCGGCGGGCCGATTCTCTCGCGACTCTGCGGCGCGCAGCCGCGAACGGCGGCAGTTTCAGCGCATCTCGGTGCCCCGGTGCAGAAGCGTCGCGGCTGGACCTGGTACCTTCCCGCCGTGCTGCAGCAAGGGCCCGACGGCCTTGTGGCGCAACCTCTCGCCCTACGTTCATCGATGACGAGCCTAGCCGCCCGTTCCGACGGTTATCTCGCCCTCGGTGAAGAGGTCGAAACGCTCGCGGTTGGGGAGCGCGTCGACATCTACCGCTACGCTCATGGAGGACCCCCTACCGCGTGATTTGGGCGAATTCCACTATCGAGGTTATTCCGGCAGGCGAGCCGTTTATCGGTCCCGAGCGCATCATGCGCGAGCGTGGTCGGCAAACGATGCTCCGACTCGGAGCGAACGAGAGCGCGTTCGGCCCGTCGCCGCAGGCGATCGCGGCGATGACCGCCGAGCTTTCGCATCTCTCGTGGTACGGCGATCCCGATTCCTACGACCTGCGCAGCGCGCTCGCCGAACGCTGGGATGCGAGTCGCGACGAACTGCTCGTGACCAGCGGCATCGACGAACTCCTCGGCCTGGTCGTACGCTGCTTTCTTGCCCCAGGTGAGACCGCGGTGAGTTCGGCGGGCACCTACCCGACCTTCGCGTATCACGCGATCGGCTACGGCGGGCGCGTCGAGAGCGTTCCCTATCGCAGCAACGGGAGCATCGATCTCGATGCGTTGGCGGCGGCAGCGCAACGCTGCGATGCCGCAATCTGCTATCTCGCCAATCCCGACAATCCCAGCGGTTTCTTCGTCGATGCCGATGCAATCGCAGGCTTCCGCTCGGCGCTGCCGGCGCGGACGTTGCTCTTACTCGACGAGGCCTATGCGGAGTTTGCCGATCCGGCGGCGCTCCCCGCATCGCGACCGCTCCCCGGTGTCGTGCGCGCGCGAACGTTCTCGAAACTCTACGGATTAGCCGGAGCGCGCATCGGTTACGGCGTTGCGCCGCAAGCGTTGCTCGCCCCGATGCTGAAGGTGCGTTTGCAGTACGGCGTCAATCGGAACGCGCAGATCGGCGCGCTCGCGGCATTGAAGGACGCTGCGTTCGCGCGCGACGTTCTCGAACGGACCGCTCGCGGACGCGCCGAGTATGCGGCGCTCGGGGCCGAACTCGGGTTGCCGACGCTCGACTCGGCGACGAACTTCGTCTGTTTCGATTGTTCCTCGCGCGAGCGAGCCGATGCATTGCTCGAGGCATTGCTGCAGCGCGGAGTTTGGACGCGCAAGCCGGGGCTCGCACCGCTCGATCGATGTGTCCGCGTCACCGTCGGTAACGAGAGCGATCGCGAGCGATTTGCAAGCGAACTGCGAGCGGTCTGCACGCGAGTGACGGCATGAGATACGCATTTATCTCCGATATTCACTCGAATATCGAAGCGCTCGATGCGGCGCTGGCGTTTATCGCGCCTGAGGACATCGTTGTTTGTCTCGGCGATATCGTCGGGTACGGACCGAATCCGAATGAATGTATCGCGCGGGTGCGCGAGCGCTCGCAGTATGTCGTTCTCGGCAATCACGATCTCGCCGTACTCAACGGTTTTGGCGTCGATCGCTTTAACGACGCCGCGCGCGCAGCTGTCGCATGGACGCGCGACGTCCTCGACCCGGAGCATCTCGCGTGGATCGATACGCTCGCCTACGAACTGCGCCTGCCGGAGATGCTTTTCGTCCATGGTGCGCCGGTCGATTATTTTGAATACATCCTCGACGTGCGCGAAGCGGCGACGGCCTTTGCGGCCACCGACGCTCCGGTCGTCTTCATCGGGCACACGCATATCCCCGAATTATGGACGCTCGATGCAGACGGAGCCTACGGGCACATTCACGTGCAGCACGGCGGCACCCACCGGCTCGATATCGCCGCTGGGAATCGCTATATCGTCGATGTCGGAAGCGTCGGACAACCGCGCGATCTCAACCCCGAGGGATCGATTGCCATCTACGACGATGTCCACAAAGATGTCGAGTGGGTGCGTTTTGAATACGATATCGGAAAGACGCAAGCAAAAATTCGTTCCGTCGGATTACCGGGATATCTCGCCATGCGTCTAGGGTCGGGGCGGTGAGCGGGGTGCCCGTCGACGACGGTCGCTGTTTTGCGTGCGGTCCCGAGAACGACATCGGCTTGCACATGCAGTTCGAACGCAGCGGCGATGGTGTCGTCGCGCACCTCCGTCTTCGCCCTGAATTTCAAGGCTGGAAGGGAATCGCGCACGGCGGCATCGCCATCGCCCTGCTCGACGAGGTGATGGCGCACGCGGCGGGCGCTGCCGGGCATCGCGGCGTTACCGCATCGCTCGACGCGCGCTTTCGGAAGCCGGTTCCGCTCGACGAACCTTTGGTGGTCTTCGGTCGCGTTACCGGAGAGCGCCGCAACGTGCTTTCGCTGGAAGGGCGCGTGAGCGATCTCGCCGGGAATATCTTGCTCGAAGGCACGGCGCGATTTCTCTCTCGCGGGCCGCTCGAAGCGGTCGACGACCGTCGGAACCCCAATGCCGATGTAGCGGGGCGCTGACGGTGGCAAAGATGAAACAGCAGCGCCTCGCCGAGGCGCAAGCCGCGAGCAGCGCGCGTACGCCGAGTATCGACAATCGCCGCGCTCGCCACGATTATGCGATTCTCGAATCGCTGGAAGCGGGCGTCGCGCTTACCGGTACCGAGGTGAAATCGATTCGCGCGGGCGGTGCGAGCATCGCCGAAAGCTATGCGCGCATTCGCGATGGGGAGTTATGGCTGCTCGGAATGCACGTTCCGAGTTATCGTGAAGGAACGTTTTCAAACGTCGACCCGAAACGTCCGCGCAAATTGCTCGTGCATCGCGAACAGATCGCGCGTTTGAAATCGGCGCTCGAAGAGAAGGGGCTGACGCTCATTCCGCTTCGCCTCTATTTTACGCGCGGTAAAGTCAAGATCGAATTGGGGCTCGCTCGGGGAAAGAAAATGTGGGATAAGCGTGCCGATCTTGTCAAGCGCGAGAGCGCGCGCGAGACCGAACGCGAACTAGCCCGACGATGAGGGGGGCGCATCCCGAACGCGATCTTGAAATCGCCGTTTTGCGGGAGCGCGCGCTCTTGGTCGGGCGCAGAATCAGCGTGGCGTGCAGCGGTGGGGCGGATTCCGTTGCGCTGGTCGCCGTTCTTGCTGCGCTCGCCGAGCGACTCGACCTGCAACTGCGCGTCGCCTACGTCCACCACGCGATGCGACGTTCGGCCTGGCAAGATGAATGCGTGGTACTGCGCGTCGGTTCCGGCCTCGGGATTCCGGTCGATACGCTGGCCATCGAACCCGAAGGCGCTGACGAAGCGACGCTGCGCGACCGTCGCTACGAGGCGTTGCTCGAACACGCACGCGCATGGGGCAACGATGCGGTCGTCACTGCGCACCACGCGCAGGATCAGACGGAGAGCGTTTTGCTCGCGCTCTTTCGCGGTGCCGGCGAGCGCGGGCTCGGCGGGATGCGCGTACGCCGCCCGCTCTCGCCGGAGGTCGAACTGCTGCGTCCGCTCCTCGCCGTCGACGGGGAGGTGCTGCGCGCCTATTGCCACGTTCGCACGCTGCCCTACGCCGTCGACCCGAGCAACGCCGAGCTCGACGTGCGCCGCAATGCCGTGCGCGATGCGCTCGATGCGTTGCGGCCGCGCTTTCCGGGGCTCGACCGTGCGGTTGCTCGCGCGGCGAAGATCGCGGGGAACGCCGCCGCCGCCGAAGATGCCGATCGCGCCGCGGCGCGGCGCTGGCTCGCCGGTGCGCTGATGCGCCGTCTCGGCCGCGAAGCGGGGGCGTTCGAGCGCGTCGACGCGCTCCTCGTAGCGATCGAGCGCGGGGGGAGCGGACGCTACGGGCTCGGAGGAGGGGCAAGCGTGCTGTTGCAAGACGGAATGCCGGTGGAAGAATGAACGACTATCGAGATGCTATCGCCGAGGTGCTCTTCGACGAAAGTCGCATAAACGCAGCGATCGAGGAGATGGCTGCGGCGATTGCGCGGGACTTTTCCGGGGAACCAATGCTGGTGGTCGGGGTGTTGAAAGGGGCGCTCTTCGTCTTCACCGATTTGGTTCGGGCAATCGCCCGACAACCGAACGCCCCGAGCGAACTGAACGTTGAGACGATATGGGCTTCAAGTTACGGGAACGCGACGCGGTCGAGCGGGGAGGTTCAATTGCGAAAGGATCTCGCCGGGTCGGTCCGCGGCCGCAACGTCCTGCTGGTGGACGACATCGTCGATAACGGGTTAACGATGCAGTATCTGCGCGAGCTGCTCGTTCAACGGTCGCCGGCGCGGTTGCGCACCGCCGCACTCTTAGAGAAGCCTGAGCGCCGTCTCGTCGACGTGCCTCTCGATTACGTCGGCCTGCGTTGCCCCAACGCCTTTGTCGTAGGTTACGGCCTCGACTATCGGGAACTCTATCGGAATCTGCCCATCATCGCGCGCCTCAAACCGGAGTCGTTCGCTCCCGAGAAGTAGTGAGATCGTACCATTTTGAAAATCCTTCGTCAGTTGCTCTTCGTCAGCGTGGCCGTCGTCATCGTCCTGCTCATCGTCGATCGGTTCGTCAGCGCTCCGACGACCGTTAAGCCGCTCGATTACGGTTCGTTTATCGCCCAACTCGATGCCGGAAAGATCGAGTCGTTCCACGCAGTAGGCCTTCTTGGTTCCGGCAAAACCACCGCCGGGAAGAGCTACACGGTAACGATCCCCAATAAAGACAGCGCCTTCGTGGCGCAGTTGCAGGCGCACGTCAAGAGCGGCAAGTGGGGTTTCGAAAACCCACCGAGCTCCTCGTTTTTCAATGGGTTGAGTTCGCTCTTGCCGATGCTGGCATTGGTCGTCTTGATGATCTTCATTTTCCGACAGGCGCAGAGCGGCGGCAGCCAAGCGATGAATTTCGGGCGCTCGCGCGCGAAGATGCTATCGGAGAATCGCGCGAAGGTCACCTTCGATGACGTTGCCGGGGTCGAGGAGGCGAAGGTCGAGCTCGGCGAGATCGTCGATTTCCTCAAGTATCCGAAAAAATATCAATCGCTCGGCGCGCGAATCCCCAAAGGTGTCCTGCTGCTCGGTCCGCCGGGATCGGGCAAAACGCTGCTCGCGCGCGCCGTTGCAGGTGAAGCCGGCGTCCCGTTCTTTTCGATCTCCGGTTCGGATTTCGTGGAAATGTTCGTCGGTGTCGGCGCATCGCGCGTTCGCGATCTTTTCGAACAAGCGAAGAAATCCGCGCCGTGCATTATCTTCATCGACGAGATCGACGCCGTCGGTCGGCAACGCGGTGCCGGTCTCGGCGGCGGACACGACGAGCGCGAACAGACGCTCAACCAACTCCTGGTGGAGATGGACGGCTTCGACCAAAATACCGGCGTCATTCTCATCGCGGCGACCAATCGCCCCGACGTTCTCGACCCTGCGTTGCTGCGCCCCGGGCGCTTCGACCGGCAGATCGTCGTCGATCGCGCGGATTTGAAGGGACGACAGAAGATTCTCGAAGTGCACGCACGCAATAAACCGCTCGCGCGAGAAGTGCAACTTGACACGCTGGCAAAGCGGACGCCCGGATTCTCCGGCGCCGATTTGGAGAATTTGCTCAACGAGGCGGCGTTGCTCGCCGCACGTCGGAACAAGAACATCATCGAGATGGCGGATTGCGACGAGGCGATCGACCGCGTGATGGTCGGCCCCGAGCGCAAATCGATGGTGATGTCGCAAAAAGAGAAAGAGAATACCGCCTATCACGAATCGGGGCACGCCATTCTCGGCGCGATGCTCGATAAATCCGATCCCGTGCATAAGGTCACGATTATCCCGCGCGGAATGGCGCTGGGTATTACCTGGTCGCTGCCCGAGGACGACCGCCACAGCGTCACGCGCGAAGAGCTGCTCTCCGATATCACGATGGCGCTCGGCGGACGCCTCGCCGAGGAGATCCAGTTCGGCGACGTGACGACCGGTGCGAGCAACGATTTCGAAAAAGCCACGCAGCTTGCACGGCGGATGGTAACGCAATACGGTATGAGCGATCTCGGCCCGATTCAATACGGGCGAGGCGCGCACCAAGTCTTCCTCGGGCGCGATTTCGGCGAGGAACGAAATTACTCCGAAGAGGTCGCGAGCAAAATCGATGCGGAGGTGCGCCGCATCGTCGAGACCTGTTACGAACGCGGCCGCCAACTGCTCAGTACGAACTGGGATAAAGTCGAACGCATGGTGGCGTCGTTGCTCGAACACGAGACCGTGGAGGCAGACGAGGTGCTGGCAATCGTCCAGGGACGCCCCTACGACCGCGGATCTTCCGAAGACGCTCCGGAGGCGCCGCCGCCGGACCGCAGCGTCGGCCATCCGGCCGATCGCGGCGATACGCATCGCTTGCCGCCGACGATCTCGCCGGAGCCGGCGTGAAGCGCCTCGCACACGCGATTCTCGCGTTTGCCGTTCTCGCTCCGATCCTCGTCGTTCCTCGCGCAAGCGCGGAGCAGGGCGTAGCGATCGGCGAACTGCACAGCGGCGCGAGCTATGCGTTTGCCGCCGACCCGGGCTCGCCGACCGCGGCGATCGGCCTTTGGTTGCGCGTGCCTGCAAGCGGCTATTCGTTCGATGCTCCGGGAATCGCCGATCTTGCGGCGCATGCCCTCGCCGACGCTCCGATCGCGGGCGGATCGTCGTTGCGCGAGATCGTCGAAAACGTCGGCGGAACGATCGAGATCGAGCCGTCACCGAATCTTTTAGGAATCAGTGTCGTTGTTCCCAAGGCGGAGGCATCGACCGCGCTCCACGCGTTGACGCAAGCCTATTTTGCCGGAACGATCGACGAAAAAACGCTCGACGAAGCGCGGCACGAGACCGGTGTACGTGCCGTCGAAGAGCGTTTTAATATCGAGAACGAACTCGAGACCCATCTTTTTGCAGCGCTTTTCTCCGATGGACCGATGCACTCGCCGATCTATCCGACCTCGGCTTCATCGCTCGATGCGATTCATTTGCAACGCGTACAGCAGTATGCCGAGCGAGCTTTTCGCCCGGGGAATGCGAGCCTTTCGTTTGCGGGCGCGGTCGGTGACGGACTCTTAGGGGATGTCTCGGTGGGCGGACGCTCGGGAAACGACGCGCCGATCGGATCGCCGGTCAGTGCGAGTGCTTCAACGCAGTCGGTCGAAGGTTCGAGCAGGGCCATCGCCATCGGGTTCGCAGGGCCGCCGATTACCTCGCGCGATGATGCCACGGCGCTCGATTTTGTCGCGTCGGCCCTTCTCGACCGGCAACTGGGCCGGGCGTTACCGCTGCCTACCGGAAATGTGGCGGTGGCGCGCTTCGTCACGTTGCAAAGCGTCGGCGTCTTTACCATCTTTGGTGTCGGCAACGATCCAAAAAAGATGGAAAATGTGTTGCTTGCGGATCTCACGCGATTGCGCACGCCGCTCTCGCAATCGCGTTTTCAACGCCTGCTTCGAGCTTTTCAGTTTCATATCGCCTCGGCGATCGACGTGCCCCAGGGGCTCGCCGATAATCTCGGTTGGTATGCTGCCGCGGGTGACGCGGCATATGCCCCCGGCTTGCCGGGTGGTGCGTATGCCCGGAGTATTGCACGGCTCACACCGGAGCGCATTGCCGCCGCGGTGCGACGTTATCTCAACCATCCAACGACGATCATCATGAACCCCATCGCAGAAAAGAGCGTGTAATGAAGCGCCTCGCGCCGTTCGCCGTCGCCCTTCTCCTCGCAGCGCTCTGTACGCCGCAGAACGTCCGCGCCGAAAGCGGAAGTGCAACTGCGGCATTGCCGGTTCGTCCGGTGACCTTCGTGCAATTCGATCTGCGCGCCGGGCTCGACCGGGAGCGCGAGAGCGAGAACGGTGTCGCAGCGCTCGATGCGCACCTGCTCGCGCGGACACCGGTCGAGGTCGGCGGCCTCTCGCTGCCGCTGCAAGATGCAATCCGTTCCGAGGGCGGCGATCTCAGTATCAACGTCCATGACAATCGCGTCGCGATCGAACTCGCGGGGCTCCCGCAGGCGATGCCGACCCTCGTCGATGTGTTGGCGACGGCGATGAATGCACCGGACTTCTCGCTGGCAGCCCTGACCGAGGCGCGGAGAGCGCTCCTCGACCGAATCGCAGAACGTCGGCAGAATAACTGGGAGTTGGCGACGGAGATGTTGCGCCGTTCGTTCGCGCGTTCGGGCAATCTCGCGATGCCGCTCGAGGGGACACCGTTTTCGATTCAACATCTTTCGATCGCGCAAGCGCGAGCGTTCTATCGTTGGAACTATCGGCGTGGAGACCTCGCAACCACGATCGTCGGCGAAGAAACGCCGGGGCTCGCCGCCGCACTCACACGTCTCGGTAATGCGCTTCCCGGCGGCAAGTCGCCGCGGGTGAACTCGCCGTCGTTGTCGCTCGATGCGTCGAGTTTGATCTTACGCACGACGAGACCGACGCTCTCGACGATGATCGTCGCGTCATTTCTGGCCCCCAAACCGACCTCGGCGGATTTCCCCGCGATGTTGGTCGAGGCGGCGCTGATGAAACGGATTCTCGCCGAAACGGCGGGTCTGCCCAAAGGGCTCGATGCGTTTTATATCCGCCGATCCTACGGTGCTCGATATCGCTCGCTCGGCGGGCATCCGCAGTTACTGCTCTATGCCTCGGGTGCGGTCGGTCGCCCCGATCGGCTCATCGGTGGAGCGCTCGCGCTATCGCAGATGATCGGTGATGGGAAACTTCACGGGAATATCGATCGCTTGAAGGCGCAGGCGATCGGTGATTTTGCTCGCCAGGAAAGCGATCCGCGACTCCGTTTGCGTCTGCTACGCGTTTATCGTGCAGCCGGCGGCACCGGCGACCCGGTCGTAAAAATCATCGCAGCAATTGCGAAAGTAACTCCTGCCGATCTGGCGCGCGTTGCAAAACGCTATCTCGTCCATCCCACCATCGCCGTCGTGCAGGGAAGCGACGGAAGCGGCTCCTGAAGCTCGCACTCGTCCACGATTACCTCAATCAACGCGGCGGTGCCGAACGCGTTTTCGCGGTCGTTGCTGCAGCGTTTCCTGACGCGCCGATCTATACGGCGTTCTATGACGCGCAGAAAACCGGTGACTGGTTTGCCGGGCGTACGATTCATCGTTCGTGGCTCGCCGGCATGCCGGGAATTCGCTCGCATTTTCGCTGGTACGCGCCCTTCTATCCAAACGCATTCGAACGGTTCGATTTTACGGGGTACGACGCGATCGTTAGTTCGTCGTCGGCATGGGCGAAAGGCATTCGCGTTCCTCCCGGTTGCGTGCATCTCTGTTACCTGCACTCGGTAAGCCGCTTTCTCTTCGATTACGAGGCATACGTCGGGGGACTGGGCGTCGGAATCGTCGCGCGCCCGTTGGTCGCGGCGCTGCAGCGCTGGGATCTTCGTGCAGCACAGCGCCCGACCGAGATGCTCGCAAACTCCGCAACGACGGCACGACGCGCGCTGAAATACTACGGCCGAAGCCTCGAGGTACTCCATCCGCCGGTCGATACCGAGCGATTCACACAACGGCGAGATCCGCAAGATGCTTTTCTCGTCGTGGCGCGGATGCTGCCGTACAAACGCATCGATCTGGCGATTGACGCGGCGCGTATCGCAAAGAGGCCGGTGCGCATCGTAGGCGATGGCCCGATGCGGGCAGCGCTGGAGCGGCGAGCGCAGGGGGCGCCGGTGACCTTTCTCGGTGAACTCGGCGACCGTGCGATCGCCGAAGAACTCGCCCGCGCGCGCGCGGTGATCGTTCCGGGCGTCGAAGATTTCGGGCTCATGCCGTTGGAGGCGGCTGCGAGCGGAACGCCGAGCATCGCGTATCGAGGGGGCGGCGCGACCGAAAGCATCATCGAGGGAAGGACCGGCTCGTTTTTTGACCGTGCTGAAGCGGAAGATCTCGCCGCAGCATTGCTTCGATTCGATCCAGCCGCATTCGATGAGGATCGGATGCGCGCGCATGCCGCCGGCTTTTCAAATCGCGCCTTCGTCGAAAAGATCCGCACGCGTCTTACCGCGCTCGTCGATGCTCGCTAATCTCTTCCCGCGCCACCCGGCGATCGCCCCGGGTCTTCCGAGTGTGGTGCTGCCCGCATACAACGAACGCATCGCCGACTTTGCTCGGCTGCGCGGTGAACGCATTGCGATCTACTGGCCGCACGGCTTCGGCGATTGGGTACACTTCGGCCACGTAGCCCCGTTGCTGGCGCCGGAGAATGCCTACGCAATATTTCGCATCGGCGACGATTACAGCGCGCTATTTGCGGGCGAGCGACCCGTTGCTGCATTCCCTTCGGGGATCCGTGCGGTGGGAAATGGATCGGCGTTGGGCGCCCTGCATCTCGGCCTGAACTGGAAGCGGCTGTCGGGGAAACGAGAGCGCATCGCCCTCCCCGGTGAACTTCCGCAAGCGTTCGCCGACTTCGCACCAACGGCGTTGCTCTACACCGATTATCCTGAGCCGGCGGAGGGGCGGCTCGCCTTTCCGTTTCACACCAAGGCGCGAGCGCTCGCACGATCCCTCGTCGGCGAGCGACGGCTCGCAGAATTCGATCTCGCGCGGCCGCTCCCGCAATCACTCTCGTTCGCCGTCTCGCCTGACGTGCAGCGGCGATTCGACGACGCGCTCGCGCGATATATCGAGCCGCAGCAGCGATTGCTGCTTGTTGCCACCAGCGGGCATACCGCGCCTGAGAAAGCGTGGCCGAACGAGGATGCACGGGCTTTCGTCGAACTGCTCGGGACGCGTGATGCGCGCATGCGGGTGATTCTGCTCGATGCTCTCGGCGATCCCCATGACGGTTGGCACGAACGTAACAATGTGCTCTCGTTTCGTACGTTCGCGGCGGAGATCGACGAACCGTTTGCGACGATCTTCCTCGCGTTGATGGCGCGTCTCCACGCCGTGGTCGGTGTCCCCGCCGGGCCGATGCACGCCGTTTCGGCTCGCGGGGGGGTCCCGCTCGTCGGCTTGTGGCTCGCGCACTATCCGACGTGGTACGACGAACCGAATCCGCTTGCACTCCATCTCGTCGGCGAGGGCCCGATTCTACGCGGTTATCACCGACGGCCGGCAGCAACGACCTTGCCGGCGAGTCTCGACTATCGCATCGAACAGGTTGGAACGGAAAGGATATCTCCGGAACTCGTTCTCGACGCGCTGATTCGCATCGGCGCGGTTTAGTGCGTCTTTATCCATAACAGCGAAGAAAAGGCGATCGCGTTAAAAGACGCGTGCGTTAGCATTGAAATAATGAGATTTTTCGAACGATAATATACGGTCGCCAGAACGAAACCGACGAGCGCGAGCGGGAGAAAGAGCTCGATATCGCCATGTGCCGCTCCGAAGAGGAGCGAACTGAATATCGCGCCGATCCAAAAATTGCCGTACCGCATTCCAAGGTTGAAAAGAAATCCCCTGAAAATCAACTCTTCGGCGATCGGTGCAACGACCACGCCATAGAGGATAAAGGCGACGATCGCGGGCGTATGCCGAATGTTCTCGAAAATTTTGGCGACGTCTTGCATGTGGTGGGGGTGATGCGAAAGATGTTCGACGATGATGCTACCGCCGTCGCCCACGATAATCGCAGCTGCGAAACCTCCGATGACGTACAGCAAAGCCCTCGCCGGGGGAAGCCGCAAGCCGAGCTCCTCCCACGAATAAAGGGAGATGCGCGGAAGCATAGCGATCAGGACGAAGATCGGCGGTAATTCAAATGCAAGTTGAACGACGAGTATCGCGGTGACCGGTAGGTTCGTCGGTGAATGCATCAGCTTCGAAAGTATCGACGGGTCGATGATCGCGTACGCGACGAGTGCAAGAACAGCACAGACCACGGCCAGACCGATCATGCCGAGGACGAGCAACGCGACGGAGGAGCCTTTAAATGCCCCCTCGCGCCAGTGCGTCGGCCAACCGGGCGAAACTATCGATGTCGATCCGTTCTCCGCGTTCATTTTCGTCGATTCCAGCCGTTTGCATGGCGTTGAGGATCTCGCTTCGCTCTACGGAGAGCGCACGCGAGAGCGAGTTCGCTAAAGTCTTTCGCCGATACGCGAACGATCCGCGCACGACCTTCTCGAAAAGAGCGGGGTCGATCGGCTCGACCAACGGTCGTGCGCGTCGATTCAGGACGATCACCGTTGAATCGACTTTCGGGCGTGGATAAAATGCTGCGGGGCCGAGCGTGAACGCACGTTCGACCTTCATCACATTGTTCACGGCGATGGTGAGGCTGCCGTATGCCGGCGTTCCGGGTGCTGCAAGCAATCGGTCGGCGACATCCTTTTGAATCATCGCGACGATGCGTTGCGGCCCGTCGGTGAGTTGCGCGAGCTGTATCAGGAGCGGCGTTGCGATGTTATAGGGCAAGTTGCCTGCGACGTGCCAGCGTCGGCATGAGGATTCTGGCCACGCATAGTTCAGCGCGTCGGCTTCGAGAATCTCGACCGATGAAAGCGCTTCGCTCTGTCGGAGCAACGCGACTAAATCGCGATCGATCTCTAATGCGCGGACGCGGGCGCCGTCGCGGGCGAGTGCGGTGGTAAGCGCGCCGGTACCGGGGCCGACCTCAACGATCCATTCCGGCGCGTCGGCGAGTGCGAGCGCGGCAATTTTTACGCAGAGCGAATCGTCGAGCAAGAAATTTTGCCCGAAACGCTTTTTCGGGTGTAACCCCGCCGCGTTGAGAAGACCGCGTGCGCTCACCCTTTGATAGCGAAGACTTCGATCTTCCGGCGCCCGAACTGCAGCGCTGCGCGTTCGGAATCGAAGCCGAGATCGATGCGGTGGCCGATAATTGCGCCCCCGGTGTCGCCGGCAACGGCGTATCCATAGCCGGGAATAAAGAGTTTGGTTCCCAAGGGAATGACACGCGGATCGACGGCAACGATACCGTGGCCGGCACGCTCGCCCGTCGCGGTAATTCCGCTGCAACCCGTGCACCACGGCGTGTACGCGGTCGCGACCATGCTAATGGCATGTACGGCTCGCAGCTGCATGCTGCCGATACTCCGCGCCGTGTAGGTTGAGAAGGCCCCGATATCTCCTACTCCGTCGAGGACGATGCGCGGGTGCGCGGCCTTCACGGTGGTCGATGCGAGCGCGACGCGGCGTACGATGCCGTTCGGATATTTAAAGTAGCGATAATCAACACGTCGTTCGCCGATCGAGCCAACCGCAACGATTTTATGAGCGCCGACGCGCATGTGCGTATCGAGGTGATGGATCGTTCCGGCGCGTACCGGCACGACGACGCTGCGATCCCATGCAATAATATGATAGAGCCTGATACGCGAACCGTTGTGCAGCGTGGTTCCAAGCGAGGGAAATACTTTATCGAATTTTCCGATCTTCACACCTTGCATCGAAAGAAACGAGCCGACATCCTGTGCCGTCGTTGCAACGTTTTCGACTGACGCTCCATCTAAAAAGACCACGTGAATCGCGCGCCGATAAATAATCGTCGCGCCGTTGCTCAGCGGGGCGGCCGGTGCGGGCACGACTTCATCGCCGGGCGCAACCTGAATGCCCCGTTCGCGGAGGAATTGGCCGACATTCGCGGCGGTGCTTTGGTAGGGCATGCTCCGCGATCCATCCTCGAAGAGGACGGTATAGGTGGCGGGCTCCGCCGCGCGCACTGCCGTGCTCGGCGCGACGAAGGAGGCACCCAGAGCAAAGCCTGCTCCCAGCAAGCCTACGAAAATGAGATGGAGTCGGCGCATGGGCCTTCGTCCTATCAACCGCGTTCCTTTCGCGTTCGGGCGTCCTGCAGGCACGGTGTCGCACATCGATGGTGCGGCGGTGGCGAGCGGGGGGCGCCGGTCGTTTATGGAGTGGTGGTTGACGGACCCCTCGAGACCATGGAGGGGAAACGCCAATGATCGGGGCGGATCACTGCAAATCTTGTCGATGTGGGTATGCAGTGGGTCCGCTCGGATGGGCCGCGGAGCGGCCGGGTCGGGCAATGTGGCCGTCGACCGGGCGGACTATAGCACGTCGCTTCCGCGGGCTTCCTATGCCAAAAGTCGACTTGAAGAAGGGTAATCCTTCTGTAGCGATCATAAAGGCCCGGGGTAGGCCGAGTGGAAACCGAGTTCGGCGATGCTGAGGGTTGGACTCTTTACCGAGGTCTATCATCCGGTGGTCAACGGGGTCGTCACCGCCGTCGATACCCTACGCGCATACCTCACGGAGCTCGGGCATGAGGTGACCGTTTTTACCCCGCGACATCCGGAGGCGCGCTATGACGCGGGCGTCGTGCGGATTCCATCGCTCCCGTTGCCGACGCAGAGCGATTATCGGCTCACCGTCCCCGTTTTGCGCCGAAGTGAGATCGCGCGCCGCGTCGCGCAGCTCGACGTGCTGCATCTCCATTCGCCGTTCGTCACCGGCTGGATGGGATTACGCTACGCGCGGCGCTACGGGCACCCGACCGTCTACACCTACCACACGCAGTTGGAAGCGTATGCACATTACGTTCCCTTCGAGGCGCGAGCAACACGCTACGCTGCCTCGGAGTTGACGCGTCGTTTTGCAAACGCCGTCGCTGCCGTCATCGTCCCGACCTCCGCGATGGAGCAACGCTTGCATGACCTCGGCGTCGACGGGCGCATCGAGGTGTTGCCCAGCGGTATCGATGTCGATTTTTTTTCGCGCGGCCGCCGCTGCGAAGAGCTGCGCGAGCGGATGGGTGCGGGTGCAGCGGATCGGCTCTATCTCGCCGTCGGTCGACTCGCGCTGGAAAAAAATCTCCCGACCGTTATCGAGGCGCTCGCGGCGGTTCGCTCGCCGAGCGTGCGCCTTGCATTCATCGGCGACGGCCCGGAGCGCGATGCATTGGAAGCACTCGTGCGGGATCGCGGTCTTGAGGAGCGCGTACGCTTTCTCGGTGCGCTACCGCGACGCTCGCTCCCCGATTTCTATGCAAGCGCCGACGGCTTTCTTTTCCCGAGCATGACCGAGACGCAAGGGTTGGTCCAAGTTGAGGCGCTCGCCGCCGGGTTGCCGGTCTTTGCCGCCGACTCGCCGCAGAACCGCGACGTGCTTGGAGGCTGTGCGCGTCTGCTCGCACCGGATGCGCAGAGCTTCGCTCTGGCGATGGCGGCGGATTCGCCGCCGGTGGTCACCCGCGAGGAGATGCTTGCCACCGCCCGTCGCTTCGACGCTCGAAGCATCGTCGTTCGCTGCGTCGAGATCTATCAAGAGGCGATCGCGAGGCTCGCAACGCCGGCTTGACGGCGAACGTATGTTCGATGTATGCTGACCTGGAGGTCCATGCATGCGGAATACGTCGCTTCACCGGGTTCTGGTCGACTACGGCTACGCGGCCGCAGCGACGGGTAACGCCGTCCTCATCGCTCGAATCCGGCGCGGTCGGAGCGCTCAACTCCTGCGCGTTCCATTCTCCATCGCCGTGCCGGAGGAGTGCGCCGAACGAGCGGCATCCTACGGAGCGCTCCAAGCATTGCTCGATGCCTTACGCAGTTTCGGTCATCGGCTCGCGACCGTGGTCGTTCCCGATCGCGAGTTGCTCGAGGACCTGCGCGAGCACCGCGCGCTCCCCTACCGGCTCCATCGGCCATACATTCATCTCCTCTGCTCCCTGCGGGCGACGCCGACGTTCGTGCTCGAACTCGGCCGCGCCGAGGATCTCGCCGAACTCGCCCGCGCCGAGCTCTCGCGAATCGCCGCGTAGAGCAATCGTAAAAATCGCGCGTTCTTCTAAAGAACGTTCGGCGCGGCGCTTGAAGGGAGCAGCGATCCCATGCTATAACCTCACTGGTGCCGTTGAGTCGCTATCGACTCGCCCGGCGCAATCTATTCCCTCCCGCCCACACTCACCCACCGTCGCGGCGTAGCCCGATGAAGTCGCTGGTGAATGCGTGCGGACGCTGCGAGAGTGAGCCTCCCCTGCAACTCGATCATCGCCCCAACGAAAATGGCCGCCCGCCCAATGGGGGCCGCCGCCGCCGTTCGCGCCGCCGCCATAATAATTCCGGGTTCCCACAGCCCGAAGCATTCGCTCAGAATGAGGCGCAGGCGCCGCCGATGCTGACCGCCGCGCAACTCGAAGAGAAGAGTAAGAGCGAGCTTGTCGAGCTGGCAAAAGAATTTTCGATCGAGATTGCCACGCCGGCGAAAGTAAAGAAGGACGAGATCGTCCTCCAGATTCTCGCAGCGCAGCAAGCACGCTCCGGTATCGAGAGCGCGAGCGGCATCCTCGACATTCTTCCGGAAGGCTACGGCTTTTTGCGACGCGCCGGTTATGTGATCGGTAACGAAGATGTCTACGTCAGTCAAGCGCAGATACGGCGGGCCGATCTTCGGCGCGGCGACCGCGTCGATGCGACCGTGCGTCGACCGAAAGAGGGAGAGAAATATTTCGGCCTCTTGCGCGTCGATCGCATCAACGAGATCGATATCGAAAAAATGGGCGTGCGGAAAACTTTCGAAAAAGGCACGCCGATCTATCCCAACGAGCGCTTCAAGCTCGAGGTTCGTGCAACGCAGCTCTCGACGCGCGTCATCGACCTTTTCTGCCCGATCGGTAAAGGGCAGCGCGCGCTCATCGTTTCCCCGCCTAAAGCGGGTAAGACGACGCTGCTGAAAAATATCGCCAACTCGATCTCCATCAATCATCCCGAAGCGCACATCATCGCGCTTCTCGTCGATGAACGCCCCGAAGAAGTCACGGATATGCAACGGACGATCGACGGCGAAGTCGTCGCTTCGACGTTCGACGAACATCCCGAGAATCACACCGCCGTCGCCGAACTCACGATGGAGCGCGCGAAGCGCCTCGTTGAGATGGGGAAAGACGTCGTCATTCTCCTCGATTCCATCACGCGTCTTGCCCGCGCCTACAACCAGGTCGTTCCGAATTCCGGGCGCACCCTTTCCGGCGGCCTCGACACCGCATCGCTGCATAAACCGAAACGCTTTTTCGGCGCGGCGCGCAAGATCGAAGAAGGCGGCTCGCTGACCATCATCGCGACCGCGCTCATCGAGACCGGATCGAAAATGGACGACATCATTTTCGAAGAGTTCAAGGGCACGGGAAATATGGAACTCAACCTCACCCGTAAACTCGCCGAATCGCGCGTCTTCCCCGCCGTCGATATCAAACGTTCGGGAACGCGACACGAAGAGCTCTTGCTCTCCAACGAAGAGATGCGGAAAATCTGGATGCTTCGTCGCGCGACCGCTGTACTCAACAGCGGCGATATCACCGAGATCATCCTCGACAAGATGGCCCAAACGCGCACGAACGACGAGTTCTTGGCGTCGGTTACCAAAGAGGCGCTCTCGATGTCCCGTGGTTACGAAGAGAGCAACGGAAAGTACTAAGCGCGACACTGCGCAGATGCGGCTCAACCGTGCGCTTGCGCGCGCGGGGGTCGCATCGCGTCGTGCCGCCGACGAACTCATTCTCGCCGGCCGCGTGAGCGTGAACGGGCATGTCGTTCGTGAACTTGGTATCCTCGTCGGCCCCGACGATCGTATTCTTTGCGATGGGAAGCCTGCGCTCGCGCAACGCTACATCTACTTGGCGATGAATAAACCGGTCGGTGTCGTCACGACGCTCTCCGATCCCGAGGGTCGGCGCACGATTCTCGACCTTTTGCCGCGCGATCTTCCGCGCGTCGTTCCCGCCGGTCGCCTCGATTACGATACCTCGGGGCTTTTATTGCTCAGTAACGACGGCGACCTGATTCACCGTTTGCTGCATCCGCGTTTCGGTGTCGAAAAAACCTATCGCGCGACGATTCGCGGAGAGCTGAGTCCAGCGCAGATCGAGGAACTACGCGCCGGTGTGCGCACGCCGAGCTTTCGCGCGGCGGGGGCAAAATTGCGGATCGTCTCGTCGGCCTCGCTGCGAAGCCTCGTCGATCTCACGATCCATGAGGGGCGCAACCGCCAGGTTCGCGAGATGTTCGCCGCGCTCGGACACCCCGTCATCGAACTACGACGCCTACGCTTCGGCCCGATCGAACTCGGCTCGCTCGCTTCGGGGCGGGTGCGCCCGTTAACCGCGCGCGAGATCGCCGAACTCGCACGTGCGACCTCTCACCACCCCGCGCCCGCCGGTCGCATGGTAGCATCTCGGGAATGAACGCTCGCCCGCTTCCGCCTTCGCGCGACTTTCGGCTCGTGCACGTCGATGCTCGCGACCGGCGCAGCGTCGTTTCGCTTCGCCCCGGTGGGCCGAGCTTCGGCGGCGAGGAACTCGCGATCTGCGCCGGCCCATGTGCCGTCGAAAGTCTCGAGCAGATGCTTGCGACCGCCGCTGCGGTCGCGCGCGCCGGGGCCAACGTCCTGCGAGGCGGAGCCTATAAGCCACGCACCTCGCCGTACTCCTTCCAAGGGCTGGGCCGCGAAGGGCTCGCGATGATGCGCGAGGCCGCCGACCTCCACGGGCTCGCCGTCGTCACCGAGGTTCTCGACCCGCGCGATGCCGAGATCGTCGCCGAGAGCGCTGAGATGCTGCAGATCGGCGCTCGCAACATGCAGAACACCGCCCTGCTGCGCGCGGTCGGAGAGACCGGCAAGCCGATCCTGCTCAAGCGCGGGCTTGCAGCGACGGTCGACGAGTGGCTGCTCGCTGCTGAATATATCGCGCTCACCGGGAACGAGAGGATCGTCCTCTGCGAACGCGGCGTGCGGAGCTTCGACCCGGCGACGCGCAACCTCCTCGACCTCGCGGTCGTCCCGCTGCTCGCCGGTCGTACGCATCTGCCGACGATCGTCGACCCGTCGCACGGCACGGGGATCGCAGGGCTGGTCGCGCCGATGGGGCTCGCCGCAGTGGCGGCGGGCGCAGCCGGGATCATGGTCGAAGTGCACCCCGACCCTGCTTCGGCGGTCTCCGACGGGATGCAGTCGCTGACATTTGCAGAGTTCGAATCGTTTATGGAAAGCATGCCGGCGGTCGCTGCTGCGGTGGGCCGACGCTTGCCGAAACACTTCGCCGGATCCCTCAACGCCACGCCGCCATCATCATAGGAGTACGCATGAAACGCCTTCGGCTCGTCGCCGTCACCCTCGCCTTCGCGGTTCTCGCCGCGTTGGGTACACTGCCTGCGCGCGCGCAGTATGCAAACGAGTTCACCCCGGCCAGAGTCATCAAACAGGGGAAGACCAAGACGCCGTGGGCGGGTCCCGGACTTGTCGTCCTGCAAGTGGAGATATTCCCCAACGGAAGCTTCCACGTCATTAAAGTTATTCGCACGACCAATAAGGGCGATGTTGCTGCGGCACTCGAGATCGCCAAGACTTCGACCTATAAGCCGGCGCTTCGCGGCAAAAAGCCGATTCAAGCGTTTTACGATTACACGCTGAAGTTCGGAAAGAGCGTCGTGCGAGCGAGCCAGCCGACCACCGGCGGTGCGCTTGGGCACCTCGACACCCTCATCCACGCCGGCAAATACGCCGATGCAAAACAGGCTGCGGGCAGCTATCTTCTCGCTCACCCCGGCAACATGGACGCCTTGCAGTACCTCGGCATCTCCGAATACTTCCTGTCGGATTACGCATCGGCAGCCCAAGCCTTCGATAAAGTAACGACCATCGGCGCTGCGTTCAAAGAGGCAGCAGCGCAATCGTTCGCTGCATTCTCCGTGCAACAGGCCGCAGTCGATCCCCAGCAATCGTTGGAGTACGCGCAGAAAGCGTATGCGCTCGATGCTAGCCCGAATTCGCTCTATGCGCTCGGCGTCGCGCAATTCGGAATGAAGCAGTACGCAGAGAGTATCGCGACCCTGCAAAAAGCGCGTGGAATTCTTTTCCCGCAAAAAAATACGCCGACCGCCACAAAAGTCGCGATCGACAGTCATTTGTTGCAAGGATATTTACAGACCGGCGATACGACAAACTCCAATGCGATGCTCGCCGAGCTGAAAACGCTCGATCCCACGGGCGATCCCGGAGCGCGGTTTGTCGCGGCCTTCTACCTGCAGCAAGGCGTCGCGGATGCCAAGGCAATGAAAACGACCGAGGCGCTCGCCGCGCTCGATAAGGCCGCTACGGCAGGGGATCCGAAGATGGCCGAAATTGCCTACAAACAGGCCGCGTTCGTCGTCATCCAGACCAAATCGCCCGACTATAGTCGCGTCCGAAGCTACGCCAAAAAAGCGTTGGCGCTCGACCCGAACGACCCCGAAGCGCTCTTCGCGCGTGGCATCGGCGAGGCGGGCGTCGGGGTGGTGTACCACCGACCCGACCTTACCGACAGGGCAAAAAAGACGTTGCAAAAAGCGCTGGCGTTAGCAAAAGCGGGAAACAATGCCTCGCTCGTGCTGCAGATTCAGAACTTTCTAAAGCATCTTGACGGTTAACCAAAGCTCTACTTAACCTAGGACAGGACTCTTACACAGGGCGGCTAAAGTACCGCCCTGGAGCGGCGGGGAGACCCGCCGAAACGTTTCTACCAGAGGATTTGCTTCACTCAATACACCCGGAAGGGGAGGCTCGAACAACTCGTGTTTGACGGATTTATCAGTGTGATGAAACAGGGCGGGGTCGACATGGTCGTCCTGCTCTTGCTATCGGTTGCGGTCGTTTGGATCGTCATCGAGCGTTTTCTCTATTTCAGTGCCCAGCATGGCGATACGAAGTCGCTGCTCAAAGAGATCGGCAAGCGCGTTGGCGCGAACGACCTCGCCGGCGCAATCAAATACTGCGACGGACAGAAAGGCATGCTTCCGCGTATCCTTCGCTTCGGTCTCCAGCGCGGCGATAAGAACCGCGCCGATATCACCGACGCACTTTCGATTGCGCTCATGGAGCACCTTAACGATCTCGAACGCAATCTCGGCATCATCGGTACGATCGCCGTTATCGCGCCGTTCGTCGGTCTCGCCGGTACCGTTCTCGGTATCATCAAAGCGTTCCAGTCGATCGCATTGAAGGGCAACTCAAGCCCGGCAGTCGTCGCGGCAGGCGTTTCGGAAGCACTCGTCACGACCTTCAGCGGTCTTGTGGTTGCAATCATCGCGGTTATATTCTTCAACTTCTTTAAAACGCGCATCAAGAATTACAACCAAGAAATGATCGTTGCGGCAAACCAGCTTGCCGAGATGCTGCACTTCCATAACACCGGTGCTACGATCCCTACGGACCTCTATCAACCCACACAGAAGTAGCGCACTGGAGGAATGACGTGAGTCTACTTACGGCGCGCGGCGACGAAGAGGTAATGGCGGAGATCAACATCACGCCGTTTACCGATGTCTTGTTGGTGCTTTTGATCATCTTCATGATCCTTGCAGCCTTGGTGACGCCACCCGGCTTCGAGAAGCAGTTACCGAACTCCAATAATTCACAGAGTACGGTCAGCAAGAACAAAAACGACATTCAAGTCGTCGTTAACGAGAAGGGTGTCATCTTCGTCGATGGGACGAAGACCAACACCAAGGGCATCTACCGCGTTATGTATGAAACGATCAAGAAACGCGGCGTGAAGAAAAAAATCTCGTTGACCTCGGATATCAAGGCGCCTTACGGCGTCATCATCCGCATCCTCGACGCGGCCAAGCGGGCCGGCGACGAGAACGTGGGCTTCGTTACATCGTAAGCGTGGGGGATTAATCCGTGGCCGTTTCAACCTCAGGTGGTGAAGAAGAGGTGATGTCGACGATCAACATTACGCCGTTCACGGACGTGCTGTTGGTCCTGCTCATCATCTTCATCATCCTTGCGTCGGTTACTAAAGAACCGCCGCTTCCTACGGCGTACAATAAAGATAAAGTCTCGCCGTCGCAGATCGTTGTTATCGTTGACGCGAAGAACCAGATTCAGATCGGCTCGAACACGATGCCGATTCAAGGCGCCAAGGCCGCCTTTCAGACGCTCGAAGACGCTGTCGGCGGGCACCTGAAAGACGTCATCATCAAAGGGAATCCGAAGGCGCACTTCGGGACGATCCTTCAGGTGATGGATGCCGCCAAATCGACTGGTTTGACGTATTTTGGACTTGCCAACCACGTGCAAGGTACGCCACAGGGAGTATCGCAGTAACCGATGGCCGTTCAAAAACCACCGCAACCCGACGATAAAAAGAAATCGCCGTTCCTAACGACCGGCGAACAAGCTCCCAATTTCCTTTGGATCGCGTTGATCTTCGCGCTCTTCCTGCACGCCATCTCGGCTCCGTTCTTCCCGAACCTCGCCAAGCCGCACGAGAGCACGAAAGTCGACAAGGTCTCGGTAGCGAAGAAGGCTCCGATCAAGGTGCCGACACCGCCGCCGCCGACGCCGACGCCGCCGCCAACGCCGACGCCGCCGCCGACGAAAGCAACGCCGCCGCCGAAACAGACCCCGACCCAGCCGCAGCTCAAGGTCAAGCTGATCCACAGCCACAACACCGGAAGCGGTCCGAGTATGGCAAACCCCAACCCCAAGACGGGGACGCGGACCGGCACTCCTACGGGGCAAGGCACCGCTTCGCCATCGCCGACCGTCGCTCCGACGCTCGCCCCGGCTTGTGCGGTTCCGTATAAGGATGCAACCGTCAATCAAGTCTCGGCGCCGAACTATCCGTCGTCGGCGCAAGATGCAGGGTTCGGTTCCGCCGACGTCCCCGTCGTGGTGAAGTTGAGCGCAACCGGCTCGGTGATTTCGGTGAAACTCGTGCAATCGAGCGGCAACTTCGCGATCGATCGTGAGGCGAAACGCGCCGCACGCGACACTACCTACTATCCGAAGATCGTGAACTGTAAACCGGTCGCATCGGAGTATATCTTCGACGCACAGTTCCAGCCCGACTAAGGCAATCGGAGATCCTCGGCGAAAAGACGCTCTTGTGAGCGTCTTTTCCGTTTTCTTGGAGCGATGAACGTGCGGGCAAGAGGGCGCCGATATCTCTGGTGGGCGCTTGCGTTATCGCTCGTCCTCCATATCGTCGCAGCGCTCTTCCTGCAGAAAAATCCGCTCGACTTGCGCTCGGGTGTCGCGCATATTACCGTGCAAGCGCTCCCGCGACCGATAACGATCGCGCGACGGACGCCGACTCCGCCGACGCCGCCCCCCACCCCGCCGCCGACACCACGGCCGCATGCCCATGCGGTGCGCGTCACACCGATCTCAAAGCAGAAGGGGGTGGGCGCCCGCGTCGCCGCTCCTCCGCCGATCGCCACGCCGCGGCCTTTGCCGACGCCGCGCCCTTCGCCGACCCCTGCGCTCGCGTGCATCGCGCAGGGTACGCCGCCGCATCTGCTCGTCGAACCGACCGCTCCGGCGATCGACCCGGCGACGCGCGCGGAGCATACGAGCGGAACGAGTACGATCGAGGTCTTTGTCGATGCTCGCGGCCTCTTTCAGAATGCGACAATTCAGAGCAGTAGTGGGAATGTTGCGCTCGACGTCCTCGCGTTGCAGATGGCGAAGAACGCCGAGTACGCGCCGGCGACGAAGAACTGTCGCAATGTTGCGGGGACGATGCTGTTTCGGGTGGACTTTCAGGCCTGGTAGCGAGGCGCGCACGCAGTTGTCACGCCGAGTAGCTACCGGTGTCACGCCGAGTAGACCGCAAAGCGGTCGTATCGAGGCGCAGCGCCCTCGCGGCGCGCTCCTGCGCCTGCGCGCACCGCTCCTCGCTAGACGCTCGCGGCTCGGACAAGCAATGTCAGGGTCCTCGCCGCTCGCTTAATCGCTCGTCGGGTGCATCGCAGGCACTTTCGCGCTGCGCGGTCGTAATTTGTCGCGCCGAGTAGCTACCGGTGTCACGCCGAGTAGACCGCGAAGCGGTCGTATCGAGGCGCAGCGCATTGAGGATCGGGCCCTCGATACGCCGCGTTCCGCGGCTACTCGGGCTGACGACGGCGCTGAGGCGCTAAATCATCCCCATGTCGCGCAGAAGATTGAGCGTGTCGATATATCGCTGCACGTGGCGTCGCGTTGCATCGTCGAGTTCGAGGAAAGAGATGCCGGTGCGATAGCGCTGGAGCATCGCATCGAAACGTGACCAGCGTACGATCCCACGAAGGCGGAGTACCGGCGTTGCGTCTCCGCGCAATTCGAGTTGGATGGAGACCGGTGCATCCTTGACGAGCTCTGCGTTGGTGAGCATCGCCATTCCGCCGAGCGCGATATCGTAGGTTTCGGTAAACTCCGGGGCAAAATCGTCGCCGATACTATACGAAACGAGGAGCATATCGCCGACTCGCTCGAAGCGGCGGCTCTGTTCGTTCTCGATCTCCAATCGGTCACTCTCGCTCGTACCGGATTCCACGTTGTTGGGCCTTGGCCGAGAGAACCGGCAATCCTGCCGAGCGCTCTGTAACGGACGCGTTAAAGGCCGCGCGGAAAGCCTTGGCGTACTGTGGGGCGCGTGACACTCTTTCAGGCATTGATTCTCGCACTCTTACAGGGCACAACAGAGCTCTTCCCGGTCTCCAGTCTCGGCCACACGATTATCGTCCCTGCGCTTTTTCACTGGACGAATATCCATCGGAGCGATCCGACCTTTCTCCCGTTCGTCGTCACCCTCCATTTGGGCACGGCGCTCGCCTTGGTGCTTTTCTACCGCCGTGAGTGGTGGAAGATCGTCGGTGCGTTGCTTCGCAGCGTCATTCGCGGCAAGCTCAGCGACGATCCCCACGAGCGGCTCGGTTGGCTCCTGGTCGTGGGAACGATTCCGGTGGGAATACTCGGCCTGCTGTTGGAGAAAAGCGTGCGTGCCCTCTTTGCCAGCGCGCTGCTCGCATCGCTCTTTCTCATCGCCAACGGTGCGGTGATGTTTTTAGGTGAAGCATTACGGCGGCGGCAACTCGCCGTCGAGCATCGAACGAATCGCCCGCTCACGCGTCTTTCGTGGTTTCAGGCGGTGCTTGTCGGAGTCGGTCAGTCCTTTGCGTTGCTGCCCGGCATCTCTCGCTCGGGGGCGTCGATGGTAACGGGGCTGCTCTGCGACCTCGACCACGCCGATGCCGCTCGCTACTCATTCATGCTGGCGACGCCGGTGATCATCGCTGCATCGCTCTTAAAAGTCCCCGATCTCTTCAACGCCGGCGCGCATGTGGCGTTGGTGGAATCGTTGATCGGCGGCATCGTTTCGGGGATCGCCGCCTATTTTTCGGTCGCGTTCCTCACTCGCTATTTTCGTTCGAACGACCTCCGGCCGTTCGGATGGTACTGCCTGCTGCTCGGACTTCTCGGCAGCATTCTCGCGTGGAAAGGAATCATCTCGTGAAGGTTCTCGGATTGCTCGTCGCGGTGCTCTTTTTTATTCTCGCGGTTCTCAGTTGGACCGGTACCTTTCAATCGGCGCTGATCTTCGGGCATAGCCCGATGCACAATTACAAGCACACCATTCTTTATGCGGTGCTCGGGGTACTCGCGTTACTCTGGGTGCGTTTTCAGGGAAGCGACGCTACGTCGTCGCGATGAGGTAGATCTCGCTGTCGTTGGGCGCGTAGCACTCGACCTTCGCCCGCGCGTTGCGGACGAGCGGCTCGATCTCCGCGAGGCGCGATTCATTGGTCGCGACGATGAGGAGCGGAAACTCACCCGCTTCCGAGAGAATGCCGGCGAGCGAGCGTTGATAGGCCGCCGGATCGCTCGATCGCGCGCCGAAGAGCGTGTCGCGGTATGCGTGCTCGAGCGTGAAGTAGGGGTTGCCCTGCCACCATGCCTCCCACATCCAGATGCGCGGATCGGCGTGGTGGAGTGCGTTGCGCGGAGGCGGCGCAAAGAGTAGCGCGTCGGCTTGTTGCCGTTCCAGTGTCTGCATGACGTCGCTCTGGCGAACGGTGTTGCGCCGCATGTTGCTCGCAACCCACCGTTCCGTCTGGCGAATGTAGTACCACGCGAGTTCGCTCGGCGGAAGGTCGGGCATCTCGTCGGGCTCTTGTGCCTTTTGCAGCCAATAGCAGAAGACGCGCCAGAGACCGAGAATTGCGAGCCCGGTCTGCCCGTCGCTACGAAGATTTCGTACGTTGTCAAACCACACGCCGAGATAGACGCACTGCTCCTCGGTAAAAAAGACGCCTTCCCATGCTTTGAAAAGGTCAAGGGCATAGATTCGGCCGGGAATCATTTCGACGATCTCGGCAACTTCGTGATCGCGAAGAATCGTCAGATCGTTGACGACGATGCCCTCACCGACGCGCACGAACCATTCGAGAACGTCGCCGCCGTGAACGGCGATGCCGTGGCGTTTGAGATAATTGAGATGGGTCGGCAACCCCATGAAGGGATCGACCAAACTCTTCGCTCCGTAACGCAGCAAGATTTCGTGGATCCGCGTCGGCGAGATGCGCCGCGTCCGTTCGTGGAGTTCGATCATACGTGCGCCTTTGCCGCATCGAGCACGGCGGTTACCACGCGCGGGTCGAAATGGGTGCCGGCCGCGCCGTCGAGTCGTTCGCCTGCGGTCGCGCGGCGAGCAGCAGGGCGTTCGCGGGTATCGATGTCGATTGCATCGTAGGCAATCGCGGTGGCAAGGATGCGCGCGCCGATGGGAATCGCATCGCGCCCGAGCCCGGCGGGTTTCCCGGTTCCGTCGAACCACTCGGCGCGCGCGGCGACGAGCGGAGCCGCAGCGGCAAGCGCCGGCAAATTCGCAAGCAGTCGCGCCCCTTCGCGCGCGTGCTCCGCGCGCCGCTCGAGGCCGAGCCGAACGAGGGGGTCGAGCGTACTCTCAAAGCTATCGTGGAGTTCGCCTGCCCCGAACGCGAGCGCGGCGATGCGCAGCGCTTCGATCTCGGCAGCGCTGCAACCTAAGAGGCGGGCGCTTCCTTCGGCGAGGCGCAGCACGTTGCGCGAGCGTCCCGGAACCCCGAGGTGCCGGTCGACGCGGTCGGCGATTTCGAGGAGAAGATCGCCGGGATGGCTCGATTCCGGATGCAATATGCCGCGCGGAAAGCTGAAGGGCTCCGCTTCGGCTCCGCTCTGATGGAACCACAACATGAATGCGCGCGCGTGTGCCGGAGCGAAGGTGCGCCCCGCTTCCTCGGCAATGCTTGCGAGCGCTTCCTCCGGTTCGTTCGCACGAACGAGTCGGTCGGCGAGCGCGAGTGCGACCGAGGGAACGGGAATGCCGTTCCAGCGCAGTTGGTCGGGGAATCCGGTGCCGTCCCAGGCCTCGCTTTGCCAGCGGACGATATCGGCGACCGCCTCCGGAATCGCGCCGATCGCCGCGCAGATGCGTGCCCCCGAGGCGGGAATATCCCAGCGCTCCATCGTCGCAAGGCGTTCGGGAAGATCGCTATCGCGCACCAACGCAGGGTTCCCGAGCGAACCGACGGCGTGCATCAGCCCGGCGATCGCGACGGCATCGAGAAGCCGTTCGTCAACATCGAGGGCGACGGCGATCGAGCGCGCAAATGCAGCCTTCCGCAACGAAAAGCCAAAAGCCAGCTCGGCGGCTGCATCTCCGATTGCTCCGTAGTACGTTAGCACATCGGTGAGCCGATCGAGCGCGACCCGAGGATCGCCGTCTGCTTCCTGGAATAGCGCCATTAGCGACCCTCTTTGACGATTGACGTGCCGAAACCCTCACACTTAAACACCGACGGAGCTATTTCGATGGTCGACGTCGGCAAGAAAGCAACGACCGAACGCTTCGCCCGTGCCGAGGCGTTCGTTCGCCTCGCTCCCGATGCGGCGGAATCGCTCCGGACGGCCATGGGACCGAAGGGGGATGCCTTCGTCACGGCTCAAATCGCCGGCATTATGGCCGCAAAGCAGACCGCAAACCTGATTCCGCTGGCGCACCCGGTCGCGCTGAGCCACATCGCGGTCACCTTGACGTGGGCGCAGCCCGACCGCTTGCGGATCGAGAGCGAGGCACGCACCTCGGGGCAGACCGGCGTTGAGATGGAAGCGTTGATGGCTGCGAATCTCGCCGCGCTGACGATCTACGATATGTGCAAAGCGCTCGATCGGGCGATCGTCATCGAAGGGGTACGCTTGCTGGAGAAACGCGGCGGGAAGAGCGGCACGTGGATCGCCGGGGAGTGAAGTACCGCATTGCGTGCATCGTGCTCTCCGATCGCGCGGCCGCGGGGGAACGCGAGGACGGCTGCCTTCCGATCTTTCGCGAGCGCCTCGAGCCGATCTACGAAATCGTGCGCGCCATCGTCCTGCCCGACGATCCGGCGGCGCTGCAAGCCGAGCTCATCGATCTCGCCGATGGGGAGCGTGCGGACTGCATTCTCACCAGCGGCGGCACCGGGCTCGCTCCGCGCGATCGCACGCCGCAGGCGACTGCCGCGGTCCTCGACTACGAAGTTCCCGGGATCGCCGAAGCGATTCGCGCCGCAGCGCTGCCCCGCGTGCGCACGGCGATGCTCTCGCGTGCGTTGGCGGGGGTGCGACATCGTACGCTGATCGTAAATCTTCCCGGTAGCCCGCGCGCCGTTACGGAATCGCTCGACGTCCTGTTACCGACGTTACCGCATGCCATGGAACTACTTTCGGAGCGACCGACCGATCACTCATGACGTTTGAAGAGGCGGAGCGTTATTTGCTCGCAAGCATCGGCGAGCATCGCTCCGGACACACCAATTATGGGTTAGAACGTATGACGGCGTTGCTGGAGATGCTCGGCGATCCGCATCGGCAATATCCCGTCGTGCATATCGCGGGCACCAGCGGCAAAGGCTCGACGGCGACGATGATCGAGCGCGCGTTGCGACGGCACGGGCTGCAGGTCGGCCTTCATGTCAAGCCGCACCTGCAATCGATGACCGAGCGCGCCCGTATCAACGGTGTGCCGATTGCGCGCGAGCGTTTCGCCGAACTTTTCTCGGAGATGCTTCCCGCCGTCGAGAGTATCGCGGGGCGCTACGGTGCAGCGAGCTACTACGAGATGCTGCTTGCACTGACGTTCCTCTACTTCGCGCGTGAGGCGGTCGATGTCGCGGTGATCGAAGTGGGTTTGGGTGGGCGGCTCGACGGAACCAATGTCGTCTCGCCGACCGTCTGCGCGATTACGAGCATCGGTTACGACCATCAGGAAATTCTCGGTGATACGCTCGACGCGATCGCTGCAGAAAAAGCCGGGATCGCGAAGCCCGGCATTCCGCTCGTCAGTGCGGTAACGGAGGAACCCGCGCGTTCGACGATCGCGACGATCTGTGCGCGGGTCGGTGCACCGCTGATCGAAAGTGCGACGAGTGCGCGCGTCGAGGAGATTGAGATCGACGCATTCGCGCAGCGCTTTACCGTACGGACCGCGTCGGAGAGCTATCGCATTCGCTTGCCGATTTTAGGCGGCTTTCAGCGGACGAATGCCGTCACTGCCGTGCTGGCGTTGGAAGCCTTGCCGTCCGCATTGCGCCCGAGCCATCGCGAGATCGAGGAAGGCTTGGCGGAGGTTCGTATTCCCGGACGCATGGAGATTTTTCCGGGCGCACCCTCGGTGCTCTTCGATATCGCACATAACGAACAGAAGGCGCGTTCGCTCGCCGATGCGTTGCGCGAACGGTTCGGGGGGAGCGCGCAAACCTTCGTGATCGGCGTTGGGGAAAGCAAAAATGCGCGGGCGATTCTCGCTGCTTTCGCGCAACCGGAAAGCTATTTCGTGCTCACATCCTTCCACGCCGACGGACGCCCGGCGCGCGCCCCCGAATATCTCGCGCGGATCGCTGAGGAGTTGGGAGTTGCCAACGAATGCTGCGACGACCCCGGCGAAGCCCTCGCGCGCGCGCGCGAACGCGCCGGCGCCTCCGGCATCGTCGTCGTTACCGGATCGACCTTCGTTGTCGCCGCGCTGCGCCCGGGAGTTCTCGGATCGCAACCGAGTCTCTCGTCGATCCGATGAGCGAGGCAGCGATGCGTTTCGGCAACCGCAGCTTCGTGCGCGGTACGCGAACGTTCGTCATGGCGATCCTCAACGTCACCCCCGATTCGTTCTCCGGCGACGGCCGGCTCGCGCTGCAGGAGGCCATGGAGCGTGCGGTCGCGCAGCACGATGCGGGTGCCGACACGATCGATATCGGTGGTGAATCGACGCGCCCCGGACACGCGCCGGTCGCCGTCGCCGAGGAGTTGGAGCGGGTGCTCCCCGTCGTGCGTGCGGTGCGCGAGCGCTTTCCCGATTGGCCGATCTCGATCGATACCTTCAAACCCGAGGTCGCGCGCGCCGCGCTCGCCGCCGGCGCGGATTGTGTGAATTCGATTTGGGGTGCGAGCGATGAAATGCTCGATCTCACCCTGGAGAGCGGAGCTTCGATCGCAATCATGCACAATCGCGAGCACCTCTACGATGGGGAGATCGTCGACGAAGTCCTTCGTTCGTTGCTCGCCGATGCCGTCCGCGCGCACAAACGGGGCATTCCGATGGATCGAATCTTGCTCGACCCCGGCATCGGCTTTGGGAAGACGCCGGAGCAGAATGTCCGCTTGCTTGCGCATCTCGATCGGCTTGTGGCGCTCGGCTTCCCCACGCTGTTGGGAACCTCGCGAAAATCGACGTTGGGGATGCTCACCGGGCGCAGCCACCCCAACGAGCGCATCTTCGCAACCGCCGCGACTACCGCACTTGCAGTCGCCGCCGGAATCGATATCGTGCGCGTTCACGATGTCGCGGCGACCCGCGACGTCGTCGCGGTCTCCGATGCAATCGTTCGTGGATGGAGGCCGGCGACATGGATCGCATAACGCTACGCGGCATCAAGGCTTACGGTCGGCACGGCGCCGATCCGGGCGAACGCAATCGCGCGCAGTGCTTTTCCATCGAGGTGCAGTGCGAGCTCGATGCGAGCGGGGCCCGCGAGCGCGACGATCTCGCGGCGACGCTCGATTATGCGGCGCTCCACCGGCGCATCATCACGCTCGTCGCCGAGGAGTCGCACGCGCTGCTCGAACGCCTCGCACAGCGGCTGCTCGACCTCTGTTTCGAGGATGTACGCGTTCGTGAAGCGACGGTCACCATCGAAAAGCCCGCGTTGCTCGATGGAGCGACGCCGGGCGTGCGCTGTTCGCAGCGTCGTTGATGGCACTCGCAACAATCGGTATCGGAGGCAATATCGGCGATGCCGCAGCGACCGTAGAACGCGCAATCGATGCGCTGAACGAACTCGGTCGCATGACCGCGCGCTCGTCGCTCTATCGTTCGGATCCCTGGGGGAAGCGCGATCAGCCCGATTTTACCAACGCCGTCGCGCGGATAGAGACGGCGCTCGCACCGCGTGCTCTGCTCGCCGCTCTCCAAGCGATCGAACGTCGCTTGGGGCGCGTTCCCGGAGAGCACTGGGGGCCGCGCGCGATCGATCTCGATATCCTCCTCTACGACGATCTCGGCTTCGAGGATGAACTCTTGCGTATACCGCATCGCCATCTCTTCGAGCGCGCGTTTGTGTTGGTTCCGCTCGCCGAGATCGACACGGCGTTCGAGGCATGGCGCGATGCGCTGCCGCGCTCCGAGCGCGAGTCGGTCGAGCGGATCGTCGGTCACGCCGAGTAGCCGTTGTCACGCCGAGTAGACCGCGAAGCGGTCGCATCGAGGCGCAGCGCGGCGCGCTCCCGCGCCTGCGGGCACCGCTCCTCGCTAGACGCTCGCGGCTCGGACAAGCAATGTCAGGGTCCTCGCCGCTCGCTTAATCGCTCGTCGGGTGCACCGCAGGCGCTCCGCGCGCTCTTGTCACGCCGAGTAGACCGCGAAGCGGTCGCATCGAGGCGCAGCGGATCGGGCCCTCGATACGCGGCGGAGCCTGTCCTGAGCGAGCGAAGCGAGTCGAAGGGGCCGCTACTCGGGCTGACAACAAGCGCTCGCTATGCGAGCTTTGCTTCGTAGAGTTTCTTTTCGATGAAGAGATCGAGGAAGAGGCGGTCGATCTTTCCGCGTTCCGCAAACTCCTTCGTGAGGATATCGAGAGATCGTTCGATCGACATCGCTTTTTTGTATGGGCGATCGGTCGCCGTCAACGCATCGTAGACGTCGCTGATCGTCATCATGCGCACTTGCGGTGAGATCGCTTCACCGGAGAGCTTGCGCGGATAACCGGTGCCGTCGAGATGCTCGTGATGTCCGTAGGCATACTCGGCGACGTTGTACCAAGGGGTCTCGCCCCAAGGGATCTCGCGCAAGAAAAGATAGGACTGCGTTACATGCTCTTGCATGCGGTCGCGCTCGGCATCGGAGAGCGAGCCGCGCGGAATCCTCAGATAGGCGAGCTCGATGTCGTCAAGAAGCGGATGCTTCGCCCCGCTATCGTTATATGCGTGACGCATCGCGCGCACGATTGCGTCATCTGCATCAGCGGCAACGACATTCGGTTCGTTCGCTGCTTGAATTTTGTCCAACAGTTCGCGTAGTTCTTCGCGCATAGCATCATCGCCGCACTGTTCGATTGCGAGAAGAAAGCGGAGCCGCACGGTATCGAGTCGTCCGTCGGGAAGTTTTTTTGCTTTCCCGAAAATATATTCCGGGACGGCGACTTTGCCGAAGTCGTGAAGGAGCGATGCGTAGCGAAGTTCCCGTAACTGGTCGGCACTGAAGTACATGTCGGAGAGCGGACCCGCATGCATATGATTGACGGCTTCTGCCTGCGCAACCGTCAACGCCGCGACTCGTTCGGAATGGCCCTGCGTCGAGCGGTCGCGGACTTCGATGGCCTTAACGGATGCGCGAACGAAACGCTCGAACAGGTTTTGAATCGATTCGACGAGTCGCGCGTTCTCGATAGCGATGGCAGCCTGCGATGCGAGAGCTTCTAAGACTCGTCGATCGTGAAGATCGAATGGACGGACGATCGACTCGGTATGCGTTGGTGTATCGAGGACGATCTCGAACGCGGGCTTACGGTTGATTAATTGAATCGCCCCAATCACAGTTCCGCGGAGGTTGCGCATGGCAACCGCGATCATCGATTTCGAACGATAATTATTGCTCTCGTCGAAGCTGCGATTGAACGAATACGGATGGCTGGAATCGAGATGGTACGCGTCGTCGATCGTGATGCTCTCGCCGGTTACCGCCACGTAGCCCGCGATCGAATCGGTGTTGAGCGGTAACTCGCGATTGTAGAGCGTCCCTTCGTCGGTCGGGCCGGTCTGCGCGACGACGAAACGCAGGTGTTTGACGCCGTCGACCTCTTCGATGAGGTAGAGGCTGCCGGCGTCGGCGCCGGTGAGCTCGCGCGCATTGTGGACGATCGAGCGTTCGAGAGTGGGGAGGTCGCGTTCGGAAGAGAGCGAGCGGCTGACGTTCAGCAGCGTCGTCGTCTGCGCGCGCTCGGCGGCGAGTTGGGTCGCCGCTCTGGTGGCCGCCACGAGCGAGACGCGCTCGACCGGCGGGGTGAGTACTGCAACGACGTGCGGATCCTCGGCCAACTTCGCGAGGTTGGGGTCGCGAGGGTCGCCGACAAGGATCGTCGGCCCGGGCTCTCCGAACGCGGCGAGCCCGCCTTCGTCGAGTAAATGATCGAACTCGACCTCATAGGCTTCAAAACCCGCGGTGTGAAGGAGGGACGGAACATCCCCGACCTCTGCTCCCCGAGCGTAGAGAAAGTACGAGAGCACGGCTTTGAGGTTCGGCTACAGCCGGGGGAACTCCCGGCGAAGGGGTGTTCGGGGTAGCTCCCCGAAAAGGCGGCGCGATGACCTCCGAGTACTCTCCCGAGGACGCAGCATCGGCTCGTGCACAGCGTCTAGCCGAATTTTTCGTCGGCACTCCGCTCCTCCGCCTGCGGATCGAGCGTGAGGATGAAGAGTTTGAGTTTGTGCGCTCCTCGCCGGCCCATGCCCCGCATCGCTCCGAGGCGGCGCAATCTCCCGAACCTGCCGCCGAAATCCCCGTCGATGTCCTCAGAGCCGATGTCGTCGGCATCGTGCGCTTCGGTCGCAACGCTCCGGCACTCGGCGAAGAGATCGTCGAGGATCGTGAACTCGCTGCAATCGAGGCGCTGGGCATTCGCACCTCGGTGCGAGCCCGTTCGATGGGGCGGCTCCGGGCGATCCTCTGCGAGGATGGCGCTGCGGTCGACTACGGTCGCGCCCTCTTCGAGATCGAGCGAGGATAGAGGCGATGCTGCGAAAGGTACTCGTTGCGAACCGGGGTGAGATCGCGCTGCGGATCGTGCGCGCTTGTCGCGAACTCGGCATCGGCAGCGTCGCGATTTTCTCCGAAGCGGATCGAGCCTCGACGCACGTTCGGGTTGCAGACGAGGCATTTTGCGTCGGCCCTGGCCCCGTCCCGCGCTCCTATCTCAACGTTCCGAATATTATCTCCGCGGCAATGGTATCGGGCTGCGACGCCATTCATCCCGGCTACGGCTTTCTCGCCGAGAATGCGCGTTTCGCCGAGATCTGCGCCGACCACGGTTTGAAATTCATCGGCCCGCGCCCCGAGATCATCACCGCAATGGGCGATAAGGCGACGGCGAAGCGCGTGATGGCGAATGCCGGTGTCGCCACGACGCCGGGAACCGATATTCTCCCCACCGTTGAACTCGCGCGCGAAGCCGCCGAGCAGATCGGCTATCCCGTTCTTCTCAAGGCGACGGCCGGCGGCGGCGGCAAAGGGATGCGCGTCGTCGAGCGTCCGGAAGATTTAGAACGCGCGTTTCTCGGCGCGACGGCAGAGGCGGAGGCATCGTTTAAAGACGGTCGCGTCTATATGGAAAAACTCATCCGCGATCCTCGCCATATCGAAGTGCAGGTACTCGCCGATGAGCACGGCCAGGTCGTGCATCTCGGCGAACGCGACTGTTCGATTCAAAAACCATCGCATCAAAAACTCATCGAAGAGGCGGGGGCTCCCAATCTCACCGAACGCGCTCGTGCTCGATTGCACGAAATGGCGATCCTTGCCTGTCGCCACGTCGGCTACAGCAATGCGGGAACGCTGGAGTTTCTTTCAAGCGGCGATGACGTGTTTTTCATGGAAATGAACACGCGCATTCAGGTGGAGCATCCGGTCACCGAGATGGTCTACGGCATCGATTTGGTCAAAGAGCAAATTCGCATCGCGTCGGGAGAACATCTCGGTTACACGCAGGCCGATCTCGAACCGCGCGGGCACGCAATCGAGTGCCGCATCAATGCCGAAGACGCGCGCAATAATTTCGCGCCGCAGGCGGGCACCTTGGGCGCTGTTCTTTTCCCGGGTGGACCCGGCATCCGTATCGACACGCACATTTTCTCCGGTGCGAGCGTTCCGCCGTACTACGATTCGATGTTGGCAAAAGTGATTGCCTTTGCAAACACGCGCGACCAAGCAATTGCGCGAATGGAACGCGCGCTCCGTGAAACGCTGGTTGAAGGCGTTGCAACGACGACGGAGATGTGTTTAGAGATTCTCGCCACCGAAGGGTTTCGTAGCGGAACCTACGATATCGGTTTTCTTCCCCGCTTGCTCACGCAGCGCGTCGGATAGACGATGCCTTCTCGGCGCATGTTGCGGGAGCGTGCTTTGCAGGCGCTCTACGCAATCGAAGTCGGTGGGCGCGAGCCGGCCGAAGTCCTCGAAGAAGTATTCGGAAGCGGGGGTGCAAGCGAGGAGCGCTCGTTCGTGCGCGAACTCGTTCTCGGGACGATTGATGGTGCAAGCGCTGCCGACGAGCGCATCGGCCCGGCGCTCCAGGGATGGACGCTCGACCGTCTTGCGATCGTCGACAGGACGATTCTTCGTTTGGCGGTCTGTGAGTCCGAACGAAGCGAAGCCCCGCCTCGGGCGGTCATTATTAACGAGGCCGTCGAACTTGCCAAACGCTATTCAACGCCGGAGGCCGCGCGCTTCGTCAACGGCGTTCTCTCCGGCATTCTAGGCGATGCGAAGAGCGCCGAGGCGTAAACCCCGTCGCCCGGTGCGATGGAAAAGCATCTGGCTGATCGCACTCCTGCTCGTTATATTCGGGGTGGGCACGTTTGCCGGCATGGTGTTGGTGATATCTCGTAATCTGCCCGACGTTCGTGAACTTTCCGATTATCAGCCCGAAGGCGCAACGCGGATCTTTGCCGCCGACGGCAGTGTGCTCGGCAGCGTGTACAAACAGAACCGCGTCTACGTCCCGCTCGCGAAAATCCCCCCGATGGTTCGTGACGCGTTTATCGCGAACGAAGATCACACGTTTTATACTAATCCCGGAATCGATGTCGTCGGTATCATCCGCGCAGCAATCGCCGACGCGCTCCATCAACCGCTCGAAGGTGCTTCGACGATCACGCAACAACTCGCCCGCGGCCTCTTTCTCAACGACCGCATTACGATCACACGAAAAGTAGAAGAAGCCCTGTTGGCGCTGAAGATCGAACATTATTATACGAAAGATCAAATCCTCGAACGGTATCTCAACCTCATCTACCTCGGTGCAGGAGCCTATGGCGTCGATGCCGCCGCACGAACCTATTTCGGTCACAGTGTCTCGCAACTAACCATTGGGCAGGCCGCCATGATCGCCGGTGTCGTCGCTGCTCCCTCCGACTATTCGCCATTTGTCAATCTTCAGCTCGCGCGAGAACGGCAACGTCACGTACTCGGCCGCATGGTTGCAAGCGGATATATCACGCGAGCGCAAGCGCGCGCAGCATTTGCAGCGCCGCTGCATTTCGTAAAAGAACGTAGCGCGGGGCCGCTCGGCTATCGCGCACCGTGGTTTACCACCTACGTCATCGCCCGTTTACGCCGTCTTTTCGGGAATCGCGCAGTCCGCGAAGGTGGGCTGCAAGTCTATACGAGCCTCAACCCGCGCATGGAGAGCGATGCGCAATCGGCGATCGATTGGGGGTTGCGCGCAGCGAAGGCCGAGGGCATCGGTGCGCATCAAGCGGCGCTGGTTGCGATTCGTCCATCCACCGGCGAGATCGTCGCAATGATCGGCGGGAAGAAATTCTCCGCGAACGATCAATTCAATCGGGCGTGGCAGGCTCTGCGTCAACCCGGATCGTCGTTCAAAATTTATCTCTATACTGCGGCGATGAACAGCGGCCTCTCTCCGTCAACGGTGATGGATGACACGCCGGTCACCTATCCCATGTTTGACGGAAAGACGTGGTCGCCGCACGACGACGATAACCGTTTTATGGGACCGATCACGCTTCGCCGCGCACTTGCGCTCTCGCGCAATGTCGTGGCGGTGAAGCTCGCCGACCGCATCGGGCTCGATAAGTTCATTGCCTACGCTCACGCAATGGGTGTGCGTGCCCCATTGGAGCCGAATCTTTCGTTGGCCCTTGGAACCTCGTCGGTGAGCGTCCTCGATCAGGCGAGCGGATTTCAGACCTTAGCGAATCAGGGACTCCATATCACGCCGCGCTCGATTTTGATGGTTCGCGATGCGTATGGGAACGTCGTTCTCGACGACCGAACGCCGCGCGAACGACGGGTCGTTTCTCCGGCGACGGCGTTTCTGATGACCTCGATGCTCGAAGATACCATCGCCTACGGCACGGGCGTTAACGCGAACATCGGTCGCCCCGCTGCCGGCAAGACGGGGACGACGTCGGATTTTCGCGATGCGTGGTTTGTCGGGTATACGCCCGACCTCGTCACCGCCGTCTGGATGGGCAACGACAACGATTCGCGGATGATTGAATCGTACGGCGGCAACGTTCCGGCGCGCATTTGGGCGCGCTTCATGCGCGCGGCGCTTGCCAAGACGCCGCCGCATCCGTTCCTCGTTCCAAAGGGTGTCGTGAAAGAGCCGACGTGTAACGGGGGCGTCGACTTTTTCCTGGCGGGGAATCAGAAGTCCGTGCATTGCGGGCACCCGAAAGTTCTGCCGTCGCCGGCGGCTTCGGCGAGCCCGAATCCGGATGCAACGCCGCCGCCGAATACCGCGGGTGACGGAACGAATTACATCCCGCTCGGTTCGACACCGCTCCCTTCGATGACACCGGCGCCGGCGACGAGCAGCGACACCGCGCAGGGGCCGACGCCGCAGGCAAGCGCAACGCCGTGAGCGAGGATGAAAAACTTCGCGCACCGATGACCGTTGCGGAGTTCTCGCAGCGCATGAGCGATCTCTTCGCGCGGGTTCCACGCTTTCGCGATATCGCCGTCAGCGGCGAGATTACCGGCATGCGTCCGTCATCGAACGCGATCTACTTCGACCTGAAAGATCAGGGAGCGCAGGGCGGCCCGGTGCTCTCGTGTTTCTTGCGCGCCGATCGCGTGCCCAACGATGTGAAACTCGCCGACGGGCTGGCCGTGGTTGCGCGCGGGGAGATCATCAACTACGGCCCGCGTAGCCGCTACTCGTTAACCGTTCGCGAGATTGCGGCGACCGGGCTCGGGTTGCTCTTCCTCGAATTTCAGGCGCTCAAGGATCGTCTGCAACGCGAGGGACTCTTTAACGACGACCGCAAACGCGCGCTGCCGCGCTTTCCGCGCAAGGTCGCCGTCGTCTCGACGCGCGAAGGGAAAGGCATCGAGGATTTCGTCCGCGAGATCGAAAAGCGCGCGCCCTTCGTCCACCTGCGCCTCTTCGATACACGCGTGCAAGGGATTGGCGCGGAGCGCGATATCGCCGCCGCAATCGAGCGCGCCGACCGCAGCGGCGCCGAGCTGATCGTGCTCGGGCGCGGCGGTGGTTCCTACGAGGATCTCTTCCCCTTCAATCGCGAGGAGGTCGTGCGCGCGATCGTCGCCGCGCAGACGCCGGTGCTGACGGCGATCGGCCATAGCGCGGATATTCATCTCGCCGATCTCGCCGCCGACGAGCACGCAAATACGCCGAGCCTTGCCGCCGAGCGCGTGCTGGCGGGGTGGATCAAGGCGGCGGAATGGTTGCCGAAGATGAGCGAGCGGCTTGGCTATGCAGCGCAACGGCGTCTCGATCGTGCAACGCACGACGTCGAAATGCGTTCGCGTGCCGTCGATGCGGCGATGGTCGCTCGTTTTGCAACGCTGCAGACGAAGATCGTACAACGCGAGCGAGCGCTGGCGGCGCTGGACCCGCGCGCACGCCTTGCCGCCCGCGCGGCGGCGATCGCTACAAAAAGCGAGCAACTCCAGGCCTCGGCGGTCGCGCTGCTGCGACGCGCGCGAACGCAGCTCGAGGTTCGCGGAGAACGGCTTCCGGAGCGCGTTGCCGGGCTCGCGTTGCGCAAGCGCTCGCTGCTCGATCTGCGCTCGGCTGCACTGCGGGGAGTCGATCCTCACGCACCGTTGGAGCGCGGATACGCAATCGTTCTTCGCGACGGCATTGCCGTCCGGAGCGCGCAGCAGTTGCAGGTCGGCGACGAAGTGCGTGCCCGCTTCGGCCGCGGGGCTGCACGCGCGCGCATCGAACGTATCGAAAGAGAGGAGGGAGAGGTATGAGTGAACCCGGCGAGGCCTTCGAACAGAAACTCGCACGCATCGATGCGATCGTCAAAGAGTTGGCAAACGAACAGACGACGCTCGACCGCGGTGTCGCGCTCTTTCAGGAAGGGCGGACGCTGATCACCGCCTGTGAAGCGCTCCTGAAAGGCGCACAAGAACAGGTTGAGGCTGCCACGAAGGGCGAGGGCAAGGTATGAGCGGCGGATGTTGCACCGCATGCGGTGCCGTCTGTGCGACATCGGCGGCTTCGTGCGCCGCGTGTGGGGCGATCGTCAGCGCTATTGCTGCCGAGAGCGCGACGGCAACGCGCAGTGGCTCGGAGAAGCCGTGGCCGGGACGATCGGCCGCCGGCACCATTCTGATCGGCGTCGGCCTCGTTCTGCTCGTGGCGATTTTGGTGGTCGCGGCCTCGTTGGCGCCGCGTTAGCGTATGCAAGAACAGGTTGCGAACGGCGAGAGCAAGGCATGAGCGGCGGCGGAACATGCGGCACCTGCGGAGCATCGTTTCTGCCTCCGAGCGTGCAGTGCGGCATCTGCGGCGGCGCCTTTACTACGGCGATCGCCATTCAAACGATGCAAACCAACGAGATCATCGCCGCGGAATTTCCGGAACAATTATCGCCGGTTATGGATCGGAGCGCTCCCCGTGTCGCGCGTCTGTTCACGGCGGTGACGATCGCCTTGTGCATCACGGCACTGGTGGTCGTCTATTTCTGGCATTTCTAAAGCTCGCGCTACCCGCCGGCGATCGCTCCGATAATCAACAGCGGCTCGCTGCCGTTGGCGACGGCATCGGGAAGCACGCTCGTGGGGTCTTCATGCGAGAGATCGGTGTTGCAGGCGTAGAAGCGCACCATCGCTCGACGTGTGCGCGTTCCGTGATGCAGCATCGTCCCGCGCAGCGCCGGGTAGCGCTCCTCGATGGCGCCGATCACCGATACAATCGTCGGCTCGCCCTCTGGTTCGACCTCGATCTCCCCGCCGATATTCGCCAATACTTTGAGGTGGGCGGGAAGAACCACGCGGATCATTCGAGCGTCTGAACTTCCACCGAGAGCACCGGGGGGAGATCGCGAGCGATCGCCGTCCAGGAATCACCGCTATCCGATGAGGCGTAGATCTGTCCGCCGGTCGTGCCGAAGTAGATGCCGCAGGAATCGAGCCGGTCGACGGCCATCGCGTCGCGCAGCACGTTGACGTAGCAGTGCTCCTGCGGAAGCCCTTTCGTTAGCGCCTCCCACTCATTGCCGCCGCTCTTGCTGCGGTAGACGCGCAATGCACCGTCGAGCGGAAAGTGTTCGCGGTCGCTCGTAATCGGAACGACGTAAATCGTTTCGGGTTCGTGAGCGTGAACGTCGATTGCAAATCCGAAATCGGTGGGGAGGTTGCCGCTGATCTCGTGCCATCGATCGCCGCCGTTGTCGCTGCGCATAACGTCCCAGTGTTTCTGCATGAACAGCACCTGCGGCTTCGCCGGGTGCATGGCGAGCCGATGTACGCAGTGCCCGACCTCGGCATTGGGATCGGGAATATATTCCGAATGAAGGCCCTGATTGATCGGGCGCCAGGTGGCTCCGCCGTCGTCGGTACGGAACGCTCCGGCTGCAGAGATCGCGACGTAGATTCGTTGCGCATCGGTAGGATCGACGATGATGGTGTGAAGGCAGAGGCCGCCGGCACCGGGGTGCCAGGTGCTTCCGGTGCTGCTGGTGCGGAGCGCGTCGAGTTCGCGCCAACTCTCGCCCCCGTCGTCGGAGCGAAAGAGCGCAGCATCTTCGACACCGGCGTAGAGGACGTCGGGGTTCGTCGGCGAGGGCTCGATATGCCAGACGCGTTTGAACTCCCACGGGCGCGCGGTACCGTCGAACCATTGATGCGTCCCGGGAGTGCCGGCGTAGGTGAATTCATTATTGACCGTGCGCCACGTCCGCCCACCGTCGTCGGAGCGCTGCATGACTTGGCCGAACCACGAACTGCACTGCGAGGCGTAGAGGCGTTGGGGATCGGCGGGTGAGCCCGTCATGTGGTAGATCTCCCAGCCGGGGAACAATGGGCCCTCGATCTTCCAACGGTCGCGCTTTGCATCGGCCTGAAGAATGAAGGCGCCTTTTCTGGTACCGGCGAGAACGCGGACAGCACTCATGGTTTACGACCTCCGTCGCAGCAGCCTGCGGCGCTTTCCGCAGCCCCTCCTGCCCGAGCAAGCAGCGCTGCGGAAAGCATTGCGTGGCGCTTCACGAAGAAGCCGAGGATGAAAGGAACGCGACTCGACGATGCAGTTGCCGAGCAATTCGCGCTCTCGCGTTCGCATGCGCGCAGCCTTATTCTCGAAGGTCGAGTCCGTGTCGACGGAGCGCCGGCGCAGAAAGCCGGAGCCAACGTCCGGCCTGGTGCGTCGATCGAGGTGCGTCAGCCGCGCCGATTCGTGAGCCGTGGAGGGGAGAAACTCGAAGCGGCGCTCGATGCATTTGCAATCGACGTCAGCGAACTGCGGGCGCTCGATATCGGCGCATCGACCGGCGGCTTCACCGATTGCCTGCTCCAGCGTGGCGCCGCGCATGTGACTGCGCTCGACGTCGGCTACGGACAGCTCGATTGGCGCCTGCGGAACGATCCTCGCGTCACGGTCATGGAGCGGACACATGCGCGCAATCTTCCCGTCGATGCGTTTGCGGTACCATTCGAGCTCATCGTGATCGACGTATCGTTTATCTCGCTGCATACGATACTCGCCTCGGCAATGCGCTTTCTTTCACCCGACGGCACGGTCGTTGCGTTGGTGAAGCCGCAATTCGAGGCGGGCAGAGAGCGACTCGGGCGCGGCGGCGTCGTGCGAGACCCGTCCATCCATCGCGCCGTCCTGCACGAGGTCGCGGACTCCTCGGCGGCGCTCGGCCTGCTGCCGACGGCGTTGATCTCCTCACCGTTGAAGGGACCTGCCGGGAACCGCGAGTTCTTGCTTCAACTGCGGCGTTCAGGAGAACCGCTTGCGGAGGGACGAATCGAGGAGGTCGTCGGCGAAGGACTATCGGCACCATGAAAACGCTTTCGTTCGCGCGGCGTTCGGTCGCCGTCCACCTCTCGTCGCGCGAGTCCGCGCATGCGTATGCCCGACATTTTATCGGCCTTCTCGAGAAGCGCTCGATCTCGTGCGTCGTTCTCGATGGGGAAGCGGCCGATCCCAAGCTCCTCGAACGTGCCGATCTCCTCGTGAGCATCGGTGGCGACGGCACGCTGCTCCGGGCCGCGCGGCGCGTCGTCGATCTCGGTATTCCGATTCTCGGTATCAATACCGGCCGCTTGGGTTTTCTCACCGAGTTCGATAGCAACGATCCCCGCATCGAAGATCTCCCCGATCTTCTCGACCGCGGGCTCCTCATCGAAGAGCGCGTTGCCCTTCAAGTCGAGGTCTGTGGGAAGAAGCACTTTGCGCTCAACGATGTCGTCGTTCGCAAAGGCGATATCGCGCGTGTCGTTCCCTTTCGACTTCATCTCGATGATGAAGAAGCAGTCGGTGTTCCGGCCGACGGTATTTGCGTCTGCACGCCGACCGGTTCGACGGCATATTTTCTCTCCGCCGGGGGTTCGCTGATTTCACCGCGCGTCGATGCGTTCGGCGTCGTTCCGCTTCTGCCGCATACGTTGTTTTCGCGTCCGCTCATCGTCGCCGGCGATGCGCGCGTCACCATTTTTTGCGATGCCGATCTCGGTGGAGCGCACTTGGAGTGCGACGGCGATGTCGTGACCGAGATCGCACCGAACGAGCCAATCGTCGTCTACCGCTATCCACGATTGGTGCGCTTCGCTCGCGTCGAGGCACTGCGATTTTTCGAGCGCCTCGAAGCGAAACTCCGCTGGGGTGCCTCGATCGTCGAAACGGTTCGGTAGGCGCGATTCGTGCTTCGTTCCTTGCGTATCGAGAACTTCGCGCTCATCCGGAGCGCCGACGTGGAGTTTGGAGCGGGGCTCACTGCATTTACCGGCGAGACGGGTTCGGGGAAGTCGATGCTCCTCGGAGCGCTTGCCTTCGCCTGCGGAGCGCGCAACGATATCGAAAGTATCGCTCGTCCGGAAGAACGCACGTTGGTGACGCTACACGTTGACGCCGATGAAGAACTCAAAGCGTGGCTCGACGAGCGCGGGTACGAAATTGAAGACGATGAAGATATCACGCTCGAACGCGAGGTATCGCGAAGCGGAAAGAGTGCCGCGCGCATCTGCGGGCGCAGCGCGAGCCTCGCGGTGCTGCGCGATTTCGGCCGCGAGATCGTCGATCTTGTCGGTCAGCACGAAGCGCAGCGGCTGACCGCTGCAAGTTTTCAGCGAACCATGCTCGACCGCTTCGGTGGTGAAGCGACGCTCGACGCGGCGAACGCGGTCGCCGCGGCATATCGAGCGGTCGATGCGGCGCGGAACCGATTGACCGAATTGGAAGCAGCGCGACGGACGGAGCGAGAGCGGGCGGCGTTCGTTCACGATGCGTTGCTCGCCATCGAAGCACTTCGCCCGGAGGCCGGGGAATACGCAACGATGCGCGAGCGCCGCACCGTGCTCGCCCATGGAGAACGCATCGCCGCAGCCCTGCGCTCCGCGCACGAAGCGCTGCGCGGCGAAGAGGGATCCGCCGAGAGCGCGATCGGCGGCGCCGATGCGGCGCTGCGATCGATTCTCTCGCTTCTCCCGGAGATCGCCGAGATTCTCGCGCGCATGGAGGCGATACAAGGTGAGTGCGGCGACCTCGCGCTCGAGATATCACGTTCGCTCGAAAGCCTCGAGCGCGCACCGGGCGAACTCGAAGCGCTCGAATCGCGTTCGGCGGAGTTCGAACGACTCGCGCGTCTCTACGGCAACGGGGATGCCGACGCACTTGCTGCGCTCTGGGAAGAGATGCGCGCGGCGGTCGATCTGCTCGAGAACGGCGAAGCGCTGCTCGCCGCAGCACGTGAAGAGGATCGCGCGGCTCGGGAGATTCTTTCCGAAGCCGATGCCCGCCAACGCTCGGCGCGTCGCGAGGCGGCACAACGCTTGAGTGCGACGATCGATGCGGAGTTTGCGGCGCTCTCGCTTGCCGGAGCGCATTTCGGCGTGAGCTTCGAAGCGCGCGGCGAGTGCGGCGTCCACGGAAGCGAACGCACGAGTTTTACCTTTGCGCCGAACCGAGGCGAACCGGAGCGAGCGCTGGCGAAGATCGCTTCGGGAGGCGAACGTTCGCGCGTTTTGCTCGCATTGGTGCTCGCGCTTGCCGGTGTTCGTCGCGGAGCGAGTTACGTCTTCGATGAGGTCGACGCCGGCATCGGCGGTGCGGTCGCCGTTGCCGTCGGCGAGAGGCTCGCGCGCCTAGCGAACGATGCGCAGGTCATCTGCGTCACCCATCTCGCACAGATCGCCGTGCACGCGCGCGCGCAAATCGTACTCGAGAAAGTATCGCTCGGAACGGGCACCGCGATCGCGCTCAATCCGGTTACCGACGATAACGCGCGCGAAAGCGAGATCGCGCGCATGCTCTCCGGCGAGCCGCACCGGCAGGCGCTCGAACACGCACGCGAGATGATCGCGCGCGCGGCCGCCGCTACGGGATCTGGTGAATCTTTAAGACGTTCGTCCCGCCCGCGCCGACCGGCATCCCGGTCGTGAACGCGATGAGATCGCCGCGTTGTACGAAGCCCTCTTCCTGCATGCGGCGCTCGGTGACGTAGAGGAGCACATCGATCGAGGCGTATTGATCGATCAGCAGCGCCTCGACTCCCCAGACCAACGCGAGCCGCTGCGCGACCTTCCGATGCGGGGTGAGCGCGACGATACGCGCGCTCGGGCGGAATGCCGCAATATGGTGCGCGGTGTTGCCGGTGGTCGTACCGGTGACGATAAACGGTATACCGAGCTCGCTGCTCGCTCTCGTTGCCGCTTCGGCGATCGAACTCGCAATCGTCGGCTCGCTCTTTTCCAGTCGCCGATCGCGTAGCGTTGCATGCGGATAATGCTTCTCGACCTCGCGCGCGATCTCGGCCATCGTGCGAACCGCTTCGGTGGGGTACGAACCACGAGCGGTCTCGCCGGAGAGCATGATCGCGTCGGTGCCGTCGAGGATGGCGTTGGCGACGTCGGCGACTTCGGCGCGAGTCGGGCGCGAATTCGAGGTCATCGATTCGAGCATCTGCGTCGCCGTCACCACCGGCTTGCTCGCGCGATTGCAACGCGCGATAAGATCTTTCTGGACCAGCGGCACTTGCTCGAGCGGAATCTCGATGCCGAGGTCGCCGCGTGCAACCATGATCCCGTCGGCGGCGGCGATGATGCGATCGATATCTTCGAGTGCTTCATGTTTTTCGATCTTGGCAAGAACGGGAACGCGCTTGCCGCGCTCGTTCATGAAGTTTTTAACGCGTTCGATATCGGCGACGTTGCGAACGAACGAGACGGCAACATAATCGACCTGCTGTTCGAGCCCGAATGCGAGGAACTCGAGGTCGCGATCGGTGACCGCGTCGATATTGAGGGAGCCGTCGGGATAGTTGATGCCTTGGCGCGCCCGGAGATCGCCGCCGAATTCGACGGTGGTAACGATGCGTTCGGCGTTCTTTTCGACGATGCGTAGCGCAATCGATCCGTCTTGAAGATAGATGCGTTTGCCGACCTCGACGTCGTGCGGAAGGGCCGCATACGAAACGCTTACTCCCTCCGCGTCGCCGACGCGATCGTCGACATAGAGTTCGAAGCGGTCGCCGCGTTCGAGGTGGACGCTCTCTTTGCCATCGGCGAAACTCCCCGTGCGCACTTTCGGACCGGGAAGATCTTGTAAGAGCGCAATATGGATGCCGAGTTCGGCGGCGAGTTCGCGCGCCGTTTGAATAACGGCGGCATGTTCGTCCGGGGTGCCGTGCGAAAAATTTAAGCGAAAGACATTTGCGCCGGAGACCAGTAACGAGCGCATCACGCTTCGGTCGCGCGAGGCGGGGCCGATCGTCGCGACGATCTTCGTCCGTTTTTGCATGATCGGTTCCATCATCTTCGCGATGCGCGCCCGAGATTGCAGGCTCCTGCGTACTACGGCGCGCAATATGCGTCGGAGCGATGAGCGAGCATTTGAGCGGTAACGACGACCGAAGCGAGCGACGCCGACGCCATGCGCTCAGTGCGTTCGGTTCGCTGCTCTTGCACGCGTTCATGGCGGTGACGCTCTTTACGATCTCGATTGCTCCCTCCGCCGAGCAGCCCGAAGCGAACGCGAGCACGAGCACCGTGTTGATCGTCGAGCGCATGGTCGCAGCCGTGAAAGCGAAGCCGCGGCCGCAGCCGCCGCAACCGAGGAGCCTTCCGCGCCCGCCGCAGCCGCCGCGCCCACCGCAGCAGCCGCGCCTACTCTCGGTGACGCGTCCGAAAGCCTCGCCGAAACCGCCGCCTCGCCCGATTCGCACGCCGCGCCCTTCGCCCGCACCGCCGCGCGCCGCACCGCGCCCAGCAACGTCCGCCACTCCGGGCCGAGCGCCTTCGCCAGGGCTTCCGAGCCCACGAAGCTGACGTTGGCGAACTGTCCCGCATAGCCCTTGGCACGCGCGGCCTTGATGAAGGCAGCGGCTTCGGTATAGGT
>DAIBFU010000002.1:0-37450 GCA_027422105.1 Vulcanimicrobiota bacterium
TCTTCCGGTAAGGCGTTCCCTCAGCCGCGCATCGCGAGCAGCGCGACACGAAGGGCCGCAAACGGCGAGGGTCGATACTCGAAGTCGCAGAGCGCCGGGCCGATCCTCGCGCCGGTCTTATTGGTAACGAACCACGGCGGTTTTGGCAGCAGCGCGCCGCCGAGGCCGAGGAGGCTGCGTGGAAAGGGCGCGAAAGGCGCGCGAACCACGCTCTTTTGTGCGCGCGAGAAGAGCAAGCTGTTGTGGACGACGCCGATGCCGCTGCCGACCTCGGCGAGCGTGTGTCCGGGGTAGGCGCCCCAGGTCGTTTCCGTCAGGAGAAAACCGACGCCGGACCACGCATTGATCGCGATGCATCCGTAGTGGAGATCGGCGACGGCGCGTTCGATCATCGTCGCGTGTTCGCGTTCGCTCCGCGGATGCACGATGATATTTGCACCGAGCGTCCCGCGGAGCCGATCGTTGGCAAAGGCAACGGCATCGGCGGCGTAGCGTTCGCTCGTCCCCGGGATCGTGACGTAGGCGAGAAAGCTCGAGAACGCTTCGACCGCGAACGCAGGCTCTTGCATGTCGGAATGCACGGCACGACGGATCGTGCGTGCGGTATAGCCGTCGCCGCTTCGCCCCGCGGTGACGACCGCTTCCCCGACCTGCGAGAGCCGCTCGCAGCGATTCGCCGCGCCGGGATAATAGGCGGGGCGATCGGGCAGCCGACGGAGTACCTCTTCGATCGCCGCAATCAGGCGCGGTGTGCCCTCCCAATCCTGCGGAAGAACGAGCACCTGCGCGGCGATGCAATTAAAGCCATTATTATGCAATTTCTGCGTGACGATATTCTCGGCTTGAAATGCAAAATCGGCGGCGCTCCAGTCGCCGGGAAAGACGATCGTCGGGCTCACGTTCCCCAACTCGCTCGTGATCGGTTTTCGCAGGATGGGGTCGCCGGCGCGCTTGCGCGCCGCGCCATCCTCGCCGAGGCCGAAGACGATCGCGTCGTGCGTCGCATCGCTTCCGGTGATATGGATCTCGTCGATCGCCGCTGAAGCGCAGAGATATTGCCCCACCTCCGGGCCGCCGTAGGCAAAGCGGAGATAGCCTTCGTCGACGAGCGGTGCGAAGGCGCGTTCGAAGATCGGACCGAGATAATCGTTGACGGGATTCATTTTCAGCATGCAGACCGCGCCGTCGGCGAGGAGCTTGTAGAGCACGTCGAGCGGCGGAATCGCGGCGATATTGCCGGCGCCGAGGACGAGTGCAACGCGGGGCTTCCGGTCGGACTCGCGGTACCAGGTCGCCATCGTCGCCGGAATCTCGGCGGGCGCGATGCCGGGCTCCATCCAGACCTCGGCGCTGATGCCGTTGAGCAGCAAGCGGTCGTAGGGGGTGTTCGGGAAGACCTGCGCGATGCTGCGCCCCTCGCTTCCGGCGCGGATCCGTCCCGCCGGGAGCGGCGGCGATCCGGTCGCGGCGATACCCTTCAGGGTCGCAATGTAGCGATTGAGCGCGTAGAGCAGCGCCCATGGCCCGCTGAGCCACTCCTCGCCCTCGAGGCCCGTGCCGCGCAGCCCCTTGGCCTCGATCGCGGCCTCAGCCCAGTGCTCGCGCGTGGTGTAGACGCCGTCGCGGCAATCCTCCAAGAGCGCAACCTTCGCGAGAACGGGTAAGCGCGCCCATCGCGGCGCAGCGGCCTGGAGTTCGGCGAGTTCCGCGTCGATCTGCGGGTGGGCGGTGACGGCATGAGCGGCGATCATCCCCACCGTTTCGACATCGCGCCCGGGCTCCCGGCTGCTCGCGCCGCGGAGCAAAAAAGAACGCCGCCCTCGGCGGGAAGCCGAAGGCGGCGTGTTCTTGATATCGGGCTTGCTAGTTAATCAGATCGCGCGAGACCATGACGTCGCGGGGATCGATGAGATGCTTGTTGAGCCCGAGTTTCTCCGCCGGCACGCCGAGCGCGTACGCAACGAGCTGCGGAAGATGGAAGACCGGGAGATCGGTCCGTCCCCAACGCGCAGCGGCGTCGGCCTGGTAGCCGTCGAGCGCGAGGTGGCAGAGCGGGCAGGGCGTGATCACCGCCTCGGCGCCGTTATCCTTGGCCATGCGCATGTTCTGTCCGACCATCGACGATGCGATGCCGTCTTTCTCTAACTGTACGTGGAAGCCGCAGCAACGCGTCTTGCCGGCATAATCGACCGCTTCGCCGCCGAGCGCCACGATGACGTCTTCGAGCGAATGCGGGTGACGCGCCGATTCCCAACCGTTCACCGACTCGGGGCGAATGATATGGCAACCGTAGAAGGGAGCGACTTTGAGGCCGTTGAGCGGACGCACGACCATCGAACGCAGCGTGTCGAGCCCAATGTCGTCGATGAGCAGCCAGAGCAGGTGACGGACGGTGACGCTGCCTTTATAGTTCGCGCCGAATTTTCCGAGGATCGCATTGGCCTGCGCCATGTGCTCCTCGCTCTCGCGTAGCTCTTTGTTCGCCGCGCGCATATGTCCGGTGCAGGTCGAGCAGATCGTGATGACGTCGTCGAGCCCGAGCGCCTCGGCCTGCGCGTAGGTGCGCGCGTTGAGGACGCGCGCGACATCGCGGTTGGTGTCGTTGAGCACCGACGCACCGCAGCACGATGCCGCCGTGAGTTCAACGAGTTCGATCCCGAGCCGATCCGCGAGCAGCATCGTCGAGTTGAAGAGCTCTTTACAGGACTCTTTGGCGACGCAGCCGGGGAAGAATCCGTAACGTTTGCTCTTGGAGGAGTTGGTGCGAACGTGCGCGTCGAGCGCGCGCTCTTCAGGGAGAAGCGTGCTGGACATTATCGGACCGGTGCCTCCAATGCATCAAAGATTGTGCGAATTTCATCGACCTTCGGTACGGGCTTGAGGAACGGAGGCGGGAGTTTGCCCTTGAGCGCCATGCGCGCTCCCAACGGCGCGACTTTCAACAAGCCGCGGATATTGAAGCGACCGACGGTACCTTGGATGACTTCGGTCTCGGCGAGCATGCCGGTCTGTTTGATCGTCTTGGCGACGACGAGGGCGTGGCGCGGGCCGCGTTCGTTCATCATGACGCGGTCGGTGATCGCCGCACGTTTGACATCGACGATGCGATCGTTCGGATCGACATGCTTCGGGCAGTACGAGCATGCATAGCAATGCGCGCAGAGCCAGAGATAATCTTCGCTGATCTGGGCGAGTCGCTCCGGGCGCTTGCTGTCGCGAACATCTTCGATGAAGCGGTAGGCGTAGGCGATGGCGGCGGGGCCGGCAAAGGCCGGGTCGACGCTGACGACTGGGCAGAGCGAGTAGCAGGTCGCGCACATGATGCAGTTCGCGACATCGACGAGTTTCTTCATGTCGTCGGGGCTGACGCGACGCTCGGTGGCGTGCGCCGAATCGGCATCGTTCGGCTGCAGGTACGGTTTCAGACGCGCATATTTATCCCAGAAGGGATCCATATGTACGACAAGGTCTTTCATCGGCTGGAAGTTCGGCATCGGATCGATCTTCACCGAACCGTCCTCTTCCATCGCCGAACCGCACGACGTTTTGCAGGCGAGCGAGGTGACGCCGCCGATGCTCATCGAGCACGAGCCGCAGATCGCCGAACGGCACGAACGCCGGAACGAGATCGAACCGTCAACCTCGGCCTTCGCGTACTCGAGGGCATCGAGTACCGTGGTGGTTTCGGGAAGATCGACCGTTACCTCATCGCGGTGGGGAACGCTATCTTTTGCTTCGTCGAAGCGAAAAATATCGAGCTTAATCTTCGCCATTAGTAGCTCCTCACTTCGGGCTTGAAATCGGTGATCTTGACGGCCCGCGAGTAGTCTAATCGCGGCAGGGCGTTCTCTTGCCGGAAGGCGAGGGTGTGCTTCAGCCAATTGGCATCGTCGCGCTCGGGGTAATCGGTGCGCGATTGCGCGCCGCGCGATTCTTTCCGTTCCAACGCACCCTTCGCGAGGCAGAGCGCCGCATCGATGAGGAAGTCGGTTTCGAACGTCGAGACGAGATCGGTATTGAAGGTCTTCGATTTATCCATGACGATCACCGACTCGTCGAACTCTTTGCGGACCGCTTCGAGATCGGCAACGCCCGAAGCGAGATCTTTTTCGTTCCGGAAGATAAAGGTGTTGGCGCTCATCGTCTCATTCATCTTCCGACGAAGGATCGGTGCGCGCGTTCCCTTACTGCGCGCGAGTAACGCTGCGATGCGATCCTTCTCGGATTGCAACGTTTTCGTCGAGGGGCGAACTTCGCCGACCGATTTGATGTAATCGACGGCGTGCGCTGCCGCGCGGGCGCCGAAGACGATCGTGTCGAGCAGCGAGTTGCCGCCGAGACGATTCGAACCGTGAACGCTCACACACGCGCATTCACCCGCCGCGTAGACGCCGGGGACGCGGGTCGCGCCGAACTTGTCGGTCTCGATTCCGCCCATCGTGTAATGTGCTCCGGGAAGAATCGGAATCGGATCGTCGATGGCATCTTTGCCGGTTGCATCGAGCGCGAGTTCGCGAATTTGCGGTAAGCGTTCGAGAATTTTTTCGCGACCGAGATGGCGCATATCGAGGAGCACGCAGCCGTCGACGCCGCGTCCTTCGAGAATTTCGGTCCACTCAGCGCGCGAAACGACGTCGCGCGAGGCGAGCTCGCCTTTATTCGGCGCGTATTTGAACATGAAGCGCTCGCCCTCGGAGTTGAGGAGATAAGCGCCTTCGCCGCGCGCGCCCTCGGTCATCAACACGCCGTTTTCTTTGAGCGTGGTGGGATGGAATTGCAAGAACTCCATATCCATCATCGGGATGCCGGCTTTATAAGCGATCGACATGCCGTCGGCGGTCGAGGCATAACCGTTCGTCGTCTTGGTATACATACGACCGGCGCCGCCGGTCGCGAAAATTGTCGCCTTCGCCGAGATTAGTTCCAACTCGCCGTTGCGCATGTTGTAGGCCACGACACCCGCGCCGATACCATCTTCGATCGCCAATGCGGTGCAGAAATACTCTTCGTACACCTTGACGCCGAAGCGTTCGAGTTGCTCCCACAATGTATGCAGGATCACGAGGCCGGTCACGTCGGCCGAGTAACAGGTGCGCGGTGCGCCGGCGCCGCCGAAGGGGCGCTGGGCGATCCGGCCGTCGGGGAGGCGCGAGAAGATGCAGCCGCGGTGCTCGAGCCAAATAATCTGTTTTGGCGCATCCTCGCACATCGCCGCGATCGCGTCTTGATCGCCGAGATAATCCGAGCCCTTAACGGTATCGAAGGTGTGGCTCGCCGGGGAGTCCTCCTCGCGGTTGCCGAGTGCGGCGTTGATGCCGCCCTGAGCGGCGCCCGAATGGCTGCGAACCGGGTGCATTTTAGAGACGATGGCTACGTCCGCTCCGCGCTCGGCTGCTTCAACCGCTGCGCGCATACCTGCTAGACCGCCACCGATGACGACGACGTCGTGCTTGATCACGTTGACCTTTCCGGGGGAGAGGCGTTTGCCTCTTTGTATACCTCCGTGCGTAGCACCAACCCCACGACCTTGGTCGGGAAGGCAATGGAGGACTAGGCTGCGCCGCCTTCGGGCGAGGGGAGCGGTTCGTTTTCGAGGCCCTTTTTGCGCTCGAAGAAGACGTAACAGTTTTTCCCCCGCTGCTTCGCCTTGTAGAGCGCTTCGTCGGCGGCATGGAAGAGCGTCTGGCCGTCGACGCCGTCGGTCGGGAACATCGAGACGCCGATCGAGGTGGAGAGGCCGCTGCGGCGCATCGCTGCGAGCATGCGCTGGACGCCCTGTTGGGCATGCTCGCGGTCGCTCTGTGCCATCACGAGTACGAATTCGTCGCCGGCGTAGCGAGCGATAATGTCCACCTTGCGAGCGTTCTTTTTCAACACCTGGGCGAAGCGCTTGAGCGCGAGGTCGCCGAGGCCGTGACCGCCGGTATCGTTGATTTTCTTGAGGTCGTCGAGATCGAGGATGACGAAAGCAAACGGGGTATCGTAGCGCTCGGCGGTGTGCAGTTCGCGGTCGAGCATCTCGTTGAGCGCTCGGCGGTTGGGAATGCCGGTGAGGCTATCGGTGAGTGCGAGCCGCTGCGATTCTTCAAGCAAGCGCCGTGTCTCTTCGTGGAGGCGCGCGTTCTCGACGGCGACGGCGGCCTGGGAGGCGAAATCGAGCATCATCCGGAGCTGGTTCTCAGAGACCTCTTCGCCCGGAGGGGCATCGGCATAGAGAATACCGCGAACGATCTCGCGGGCGATCAACGGCACCGCGCAGTATGGCCCGCGCCCGTCCTCTAAGGGGCGGTCGGGATCGCCCTCGTTCCCGAAGGCGAGCTCGACGCTGCGCGAAACGAGATCGTCCATCGTCGAGGGCGAGCGATACTCTCGCGGATCGGTTGCGTGGAGGACGGTTCCCGAACTGTCGCATTCAAGGCGTCGGATGAGACTGCCGCCTTCGATGGCATCGAAGAGAATCACGCGCTTGAAGTGGAGCGCCTCGCTCACGCCGCGCATAACCGTCGAGAGAATATCGTTGATTTCGAGCGTGGAATTCAGCGTCGTGAAAACTTGCTGGAGGACGAAGAGTTCCGCGTTCTGTGCGGCGTATTCATCTCTCTCGGCTTCGACCATCGCTAGTCGCGAACGCAAACGAGCGACCTCCTCGGCAAGGGCCTCGGGGTCGGAGGATGACAGCACGCTCCCAGCCTCGCCGGGGGAGAGGCTACTCTCCATCTCTTAAGGTTACGTCAGGCATGTGTAGAAGTTTAGGTAGCTCGTGTTAAGGGTTTGTATAGGTTGAGTCAGTTCGTTCATCTCCACGTTCACTCGGAATACTCCCTGCTTGACGGGGCCTGCCGGGTCGACGATCTCTGCCGCCGTAGCGCCGAGGATGGCGCTCCCGCCGTTGCGCTGACCGACCACGGCGTTATGTACGGCGCGATGGAGTTCTACTACGCGGCTCGCGAACATCGCCTCACGCCGATTTTGGGCTGCGAGGCCTATATCGCGCCCCGCGGCAGGCTCGATCGCAGCGTCCGCGACGAGGCTCACGTCACCCTTCTTGCTGCCGATCCGACGGGCTACCGCAACCTGAGCACGTTGATCTCCAAAGGCTTTCTCGAGGGCTTTTATTACAAGCCGCGGATCGACATGGGCCTGCTGGAAGAATATAACGACGGCTTGATCGTTCTCTCGGGCTGCATGTCGGGAATGGTTGCCGCGCCGTTGCTCGCCGGCGATCGCGAGCGCGCGGTGCGAAATGCGAAGCAATTTCACGATATTTTCGGCGACCGATTTTACATCGAAGTGATGCGCCATGGGATGCCCGAAGAAGACCTCATCAACAAGGGCTTGGTCGAGGTTGCGCGCGAGCTCGATCTTCCAATCGTGGCGACGAACGATTCACACTATCTCACGCAACGCGACGCCCCCGCGCACGACGTGTTGCTCTGCATCCAGACGGGAAAGACCGTCGCCGACACGAGCCGGATGAAGTTCCACGGCGATCAGTTCTACGTCAAATCCGCCGAAGAGATGGCCGAGCTGTGGAAAGATCTTCCCGAGGCCGTTGAAAACACGGTGGCGATCGCCAAACGCATCGACATGCGCATTCCCGAGCGCGTTTTTCACCTGCCGCATTACCCCGTGCCCGAGGGCGATCTCACCGGCCACGACGACGCCTCCTATTTGCGTGGGCTCTGCGAACGCGGGTTGATCGAACGGTACGGGGAAGCGCGCGTCGCCGACGATCCGTCACTGCGCGAGCGACTCGATTACGAACTCTCGATCATCACGAAAATGGGCTTTGCGTCCTATTTTCTGATCGTGTGGGATTTTATCAAGTTTGCGCGCGATCGCGATATTCCAGTCGGCCCGGGGCGCGGCTCGGCGGTCGGATCGATCGTCGCCTACTCGCTGCGCATCACCGATCTCGATCCATTGCGCTTCAACCTTATTTTCGAGCGCTTTCTCAACCCCGATCGCATCTCGATGCCCGATATCGACACGGATTTTTGCGTCGAACGGCGCGACGAAGTCATTGCCTACGTTCGCGAAAAATACGGCGAGGATCGCGTCGCACAGATCGTCACGTTCGGGAAAATGCTGGCGCGAGCGGCGGTACGCGATGCCGGGAGAGCGTTAGGGGTTCCGCTCCCTGAGGTCGATAAAATCGCAAAGCTCATTCCATCGGGGCCCGGTGGAATGACGATCGGCGACGCGCTCGAGCAGATTCCCGAGTTGAAGATGCTCAACGATCAGCGCCCGGAGATACGCGAGTTGCTCAAGACCGCACGCGCCATCGAAGGATTGGCGCGAAGCGCCGGCACGCACGCGGCCGGCGTCGTCATCGGCGCAGAGCCGTTGGTCAAACATGCGCCGTTAGTGAAACTCAACGACGGCGGCGTCAACACGCAATACGACATGACGTGGATCGAGAAGATCGGTCTGCTGAAGATGGATTTTCTCGGCTTGCGCAACTTGACGGTCATGCATGCCGCGGTGCGCGAGATTCGGCGCACCGGCGACGCGAATTTTTCGCTCGAGGGCATCCCGCTCGACGACCGTGCGACCTTCGAGATGCTCTCGCGCGGAGAGACTGCCGGCGTCTTTCAGTTGGAAAGCGAGGGCATGAAGCGGGTCTGCACCGAGCTGCGCCCGTCACGCTTCGAAGATATCATCGCTTTGGTTGCACTCTATCGTCCGGGTCCGATGGACTGGATTCCGCAGTACATCGCGATCAAGCACGGACGTCAGAAGCCGACCTATCTCCACCCGATTCTCGAACCGATCCTCGCCGAGACCTACTCGATCGCGTGCTATCAAGAACAAGTGATGCAGATCGCGCGCGACTTCGCTGGTTTCACCATGGGCGAAGCCGATGAATTGCGCAAGGTCATGGGGAAAAAACAGAAGGAGAAGATCCCTGTTTACCGGCAAAAATTCGTCGAAGGCGCGGTCGCACGTTCGGGAGTAAACGTTGCATTAGCCGAGCAAGTGTTCACGTTCATCGAACCGTTCGCGGGCTATGGTTTTAATAAATCACATGCCGCTGCCTATGCGCTGATATCCTATCAAACCGCCTATCTCAAGGCGAATCATCCTTTGCCGTATCTGGCCGCGCTCATGGGCTCGGTCCGCGATAAGACCGAAAAACTCGTCGAATATATCGATGTTGCGCGCCGTTTGGGGATCGAAGTGTTACCACCCGACGTCAACGAGTCGGTGAGCGATTTCGGCGTTGTCGGAAGCGCGATCCGCTTCGGCCTCAGTGCGATCAAAGGCGTTGGGGAGGGCGCGGTCGCATCGATCGTCGCTGCCCGCGAGCGCGACGGACGCTTCCACGACCTCTTCGATTTTGTCGGGCGCATCGACGGGAAACAAGCGAATAAGCGAGTTCTCGAAGCGCTGGTGAAGTGCGGCGCGCTCGACACGTTGCCGGGGAATCGCGCGGAGAAATTAGCGGGTATCGAGCCTGCGGTAAACCTTTCGGCGACACGCGCTCGCGAGAGTGCGCTCGGACAGACCTCGTTGTTCGGCGAGATGACCGGCGACCCCGGCATTACCCCGGTGCTGCCGAGCTCGGCACCGCCGTCGCAACGGCAGATTCTGAAGTGGGAGCGCGAGACGCTGGGAATATTCGTCTCCGGGCATCCGCTTGCCGAGCACGAGGAACGATTCGCGCGCATGGGTGTGACCCCGATTCGCGATCTCGTCTCTCACGGTGACGATACGGAGGTGAAGATCGCCGGACTCGTCGCTTCGGTGCGGCGGACGATGACGCGCAATGGCGCACAGATCATGATCGCACAGATTGAAGATACGAGCGGCTCGTGCGAAGCGGTCGTTTTCTCAAAACTCTACCAGACGCTCTCGCCGATCTTCGTCGCCGATGAAATCTTCGTTCTGCGGGGGCGCGTGCGCTTGCGCGAGCGACCCGGTGAGAGCGAGGATGCCGCGCCCGAGGTGTCGTTGTCGGTCGACGAAGCATCGGTCTTCAATGTCGCGGCAAACGAGACGCCGCCGGCGGCACGCGGCTGGTTGCTCGAACTACGCTCGCGCGAGCAGGTCGATCGGCTATCGGCACTTTTCGAGCGCTTTCCGGGCGATGCGCGCGTCGTTCTGCGGAGTAACAATAAGGAGCGCGAGCTACCGCGTCGGCTCGGCGGAGAGCGGCGCGTGCGCACAGAACTCGTTGCGATCTTCGGTGACGAGGGCGTTCACCTGCAGTCCGAGTAGCAGAGGAGAGGCATGAGGCTCCCACCCGGGGTTCGAGATTGGCTGCCGCAAGAGTTTGCGTTCAAGCAGACCGTCGAAGATCGCATCGCTCTCGTCTTCGATCGTTGGTCCTACGCGCGCATCGCAACGCCGACCTTTGAGAGCTATGAATCTCTCGAGCGCGGACTCGGCGAGGAGCTTATGCGGCAGACCTTTCGTTTTAGCGACCCTTTGGGTGAGGAACTTGCACTGCGGACGGAGATGACGACGCCGATCGCGCGCGTCGTTTCGACGAGACTCCGCAATGCGAGTCTCCCGATTCGGTTATCGTATATTGCGCCTGCGTATCGCTACGAAGAACCGCAACTCGGGCGAATGCGCGAATTTACGCAGGCTGGGGCCGAATTGATCGGCGCGGCGGGGGCCGACGCCGACGCGGAGGCACTCTTTATGGCGATCGAGAGTCTCGATGCCGTCGGGCTTCCGGATGCGCATTTCGATATCAACGACTCGGCGATCGTCGATGGCGCACTCGTTGCGCTCGGGCTACCTACGCCGACCGCTCGCCTCTGGAAAGAGGCGATTTCGGTGCGCAATCTCGTCGCGCTCGACGAGTTGGCGCGCAGCGCTGAGGTCGACTTCGAGCGCTACGCGTTGCTCCGTCGCTCGATCGTTACGCGCGGAACCGACGACGTCTTGGCGATCGCGCGGGAGCTCGCGCCGAACCCGGAGGCGCAAGCGGCCATCTATCGTCTCGAACGCATTCTCGCGCGTGCCGCCGCAATCGGCTTCGGCGCGCGTGTGGCGATCGACCCGGCGCTCCTGCGGGATCTCGAATATTACACCGGATTTGTCTTCGAAGGTTTTCTCGACGACCTTGGGTTCTCGCTCTGCGGAGGCGGTCGCTACGACACGCTTTTGCCGCGCTTCGGGTACGACGTTCCCGCGGTCGGCTGGATGGTCGGTGTGGAACGGATCTTGCTCGCGTTGGAACGTCGACGTATCGACGAACGGCGGCGTCGGGAGGTTGACGTCTTCGTCGTCGGCTCCGACCGCGCAGCGATGGCCGAACGCGCGCGCGGGCAACGCGTACGCGTCGACGTGCGCGGGCTCGACCGGTCCGCCGCAATTGCATACGCTCGACATAAGGCGATTCCGCGCATACTCATCGCACGCGGTGAGGAACTCGAAGAGATTCTTCTCGATGCCGACGAAGGATCGCCGCTGTGAGCGAGTTGACGATTGCGTTGCCGAAGGGGAGCCTCTACGAACCGAGCGCAGCGGCACTTGCAGCGATCGGTATAGAAACACCGAGCGACCCCGGCCGTCGCTTGACGATGACGAGCAGCGACGGCTCCGCTGAATTGCTCTTACTGCGCCCGACCGATGTACCGGCATACGTCGAGTTCGGCGCTGCCGATTGCGGCATCGTCGGAAAAGATACGCTGTGGGAGAGCGATCGCTCGGTGAGCGAGGCGGTCGATCTGCAGTTCGGGGCGTGCCGCCTGGTTGTTGCGGCCCGCCGTTCGGACGGCTATCACGAAGGTGCGCGCTATCCGACCTTCTTACGCGTTGCCACGAAGTTCAAGCGGATGGCAACGCAATATTTTTCGGAGCGCGATATCCCCTGTGAGATTATCGCGCTGCATGGTTCGGTCGAGCTCGCTCCATTGGTCGGCCTCGCCGACGCTATCGTCGATCTGGTTGCCACGGGGAGTACGTTGCGCGAACACGATATGGTCGTCGTCGATGAGATTGCGGTGTCGACCGCACGCTTCGTTCTCAATCCGGTCGCCTATCGCAGCAAATATGCGAAGCTCTCCGCTCTCTGCGAGCGTCTACAAAGGAGCGTTGTTTCGTGAAATTCGTTCGCGCCGACGATCGCGTCGGCATGGCCGCAGTCGTTCGCCGTGGTTGGCGCCCCGACGTGGAGATCGTGGCGAGCGTCGCCGATATTCTTGCCGATGTGGAATCGCGCGGCGACCGCGCATTACTCGATTATTCGCGTCGCTTCGACGCCCCCGAGTATCGTCTGACGCACCTGCGAGTACCGATTCCGATGCCTTCGGTCGCACGATCGGCGCTGCAAGAAGATGTCGCCGCGGCGATCGAACGCGCCGCCGAGCGCATCGCCGATTTTCACCGCCGCCAGCGGAGCGAAGATATCGCTTATCGCTGCGACGACGGAACCGAGTACGCGTTTCGTCGAGAAGCGCTGGGAGCCGTGGGAATCTATGCACCGGGAGGGAGCGCGGCGCTACCCTCCTCGGTACTGATGGGGTCGATTCCGGCGAAGATTGCCGGCGTGCGGCGAACGGCGGTTTTTACGCCTCCGCAGCGCGATGGGTACGTGCATCCGGCGGTACTCTTCGCGGCGAGCCTTTGCGAAGTCGATGAGCTCTACGCCGTCGGCGGCGCGCAGGCAATCGCCGCCGCCGCATTTGGTACCTCCAGCATCGCTGCGGTCGATAAGATCGTCGGTCCGGGGAACGCGTATGTTACCGAGGCGAAGCGGCAGCTCTTCGGCATCGTCGGAATCGATGGCCTCGCCGGCCCCTCCGAGGTGTTGGTCGTCGCCGATGCCGCCGCGTCCTCGGAACTCGTCGTTGCCGAACTGCTCGCCCAGGCCGAACATGATGCGCAGGCGCGTTTGGCGATCCTGAGCGATTCTTTCGAACTCTTGGAGAGCTGCGCGCAATTGCTCGAGGCGATCGACGTGCCGCATCTTCCGCGTGGAGAGATCATCGCTGCGGCGTTGGAGCACGGCGGTTTTTTCATCGAGGCAAAATCGAAGGGTGAGATCGCGGCGACGATCGCCGCGTTCGCGCCCGAGCACTTGAGTTTACAGGTCGCCGATCCGGAATTTTATCTCACGCATCTGCGCTGCGTCGGTGCGGTCTTCGTCGGCGAATCGACCCCGGTCGCCTGCGGAGATTATTTGGCGGGGACAAACCACGTGCTGCCGACCTCGGGATCCGCGCGTTTCTCGTCGGGACTCTCGCTTGCGGATTTCACGCGAACCTATAGCGTCGTGCGCAACTCCCCCGAGCGGATGCGCGGCGATGCAGCGGCGATTGCCGCTTTTGCCGCCTTCGAGGGGCTCGATGCTCACGCACAGAGCGCGCGGCTGAGGATGAACACCTGAGCATCGATTACGTAGCGTTCGACCTCGACGGAACGCTCGTCGGGCGCGAGACGCGGCTCTCCGATCGCGTACGCTCGACGGTCGCGGCAATGCTCGCGCAAGGGACTGCGGGTGGGATCGTTACCGGGCGCATGTTTCAAGCGGCACGACCCTTCGTGCACGAGCTCGGTTTGCGCGCGCCGACGATCTGCTATCAGGGTGCCTGGGTCGTCGACACGGAGAGCGGGCAGCGACTGCTCGATCGGCCGATCGCCCCCGATCTGGTTCGGGAGATCCTCAATGAGTTCAATGCCGAAGATCTCCATTTACAGCTCTATACCGACGATCGCTACTATTGCGAGCGCAGCAATCGCTACTCCGATCTCTACGCATCGCTTGCCGGTATCGCTCCGATCGTCGGACCGCTGGCGGAGCGTTTTCTCGGACGCAGCGCAACAAAAGCCGTTATCGTCGCCGACCCCGAGAGTGCGGCACGGGTGGAACAACACGCGCGCAAGCATTTCGGAGATCGGCTTTATATTACGCGCAGTTATCCGGAGTTCGTCGAGATGCTGGACGCCGGCGTCGATAAAGGCAAGGCGTTGGAGTTTGTCGCGCAGTATCTCGGAATCTCGATGGATCGCGTACTTGCAATCGGCGACTCGTGGAACGATCTCCCTATTCTGCAGCGCGCCGGCATCGGCGTTGCAATGGGGAGCGCGCCGCCGGAGGTGCAAGCGTGCGCGGACGCCGTTGTCGGCGACGTTGCCGATGACGGCGTCTGCGAGGCGCTCGAACGGTTCGTCCTTCGGTGAAGGAGCGTACGAGTCGACGCCGCGGACGGCGGTCGCGCTTTCGCCCCTTCGCTCTGGTCGCGCTCTTCGCGCTGCTCGTCCTGACGGCGGGCTTGGCGTGGGCAGCTTCGTGGCGAGGTTTCCGGCCCGGTCACGTCGAGGTGATCGGCAATACGCGGGTCGCGACGGGTCGAATTCTTGCCGTCGCGGCAATCGATCCGCACGTCAATATTTGGTTGCAATCGTCGGGTGGAATCGCCGCGCGGGTACTGCGCATTCGAAGCATCGCGCATGTCTCCGTGAATCGATCGCTTCCCAATCGCGTCGCGCTCGTTGTCAGCCAACGCGTGCCGGAGGCGCGGCTGGTCGCCGGCGACGGAAGTTGTGCGGTCGATTCTCGGGGGTATCTTTTTCCGTTGCAGCAGAAGGACGAAACGCTACCGGCGATCGTGGCGAAGCGAAGAAACTGCAGCACGCGGCGACTTCCGCCCGCCTCACGCACGATGCGCTTACTCTCGGTGCTTCAGAGAGCCGATGCCGCTGGAGTCCCGCTCGCAACCCTCACGCTCGATCGCTACGAGGAAGAGCGGGGAAGCCTTGCCGATGGGACGCTGCTCTATATCGGTGATGGGACGCAGCTCGAGCGAAAATTCGACGAGGTGCAGGCACTCAAGAAACGCTTACATTCCACCTGGGCGCATATAAAAGCCCTCGACCTTCGGGCTCCGTCGACTCCGGTTGTCGTGGAGGGGAAGAAAGTCGAGGGCGATGGGTTGCCGGTGATTAATGCGACGAAAGGTCGAGGTACACGAGCACCTCACCGTTCGCCAGTGAAAATTTCATCGAGTCATTGGTATGGAGTTTCGAAAAGTCCACGGTCGGGCGGCCCGCCGCGAGGGTCGTCTCCAACCCATTCTGCATCGTCACCGTGACATGCTTCGCATCGACGACCTTGATGACTTTCGCAACATAGGTGCCATCGGGAATCATCGCTGCGCTCACGACATTGGCGGCGAGTGCCGTCGCACCCAGCGCAAGCGTGGCGAGGATGGAGGCGAGAAACGTACGTATCTTCAAAGCTGGGTACCTTATCTTCAGGGGGCGAGTGGGCAGTAGTCTAGGATTCTAGCGCAAGTGCTGCCCGCTCATCAAGCCCTGCCTTACCATTGCCCCCTCCGGCGACCCCGTGGGCCTCGTCGATTTCGAACTGATCGACGAGCTCCTCGAGCCCTCCGGACTGTTCCTGGAGCAGGAGCGCTTCCTCGGCGAGCCGCGTCGCCGCGTCGGCATTCTGGGAGCCCAGCGTACTCGAACGCTCGATTCTCGTGCCGAGGGCTTCGATCGAGGACTGCTGCTCGGTGGAGGCGCGGGCGACCTCAGCGGTACGCTGCTCGATCTCCGAGACGCTCTCGAGAATTTGGTTCGCGGTAATGGTCTGCTCGCGCATCGTAGCTGCCGCCTCGTGGGTCATCGCGCCCATCTGTTCGCTCGCCTTCGCGAGCTCTTCGGAGGCGCGGGCCTGTTCGTTGGTCGCCAGGCTGATCTCGCTCATCAAGGTCGCTACCTCGGAGACGCGTTTTGAGACATCCGACATCATCGCGTTGACCGATTGCGCGAGCGTCGCGCTCTCTTTGACCTGAACGTTTGCGCGCCCGGTCCGTTCGAGTACCGCCGAGGTCCGGCGCTGAATATCGGCGACGAGCGAGGCGATCTGCTTGACCGAGCTCGCGGAGTTTTCGGCGAGCTTTCGGACCTCGTCGGCGACGACGGCGAAACCGCGGCCATGCTCGCCGGCGCGCGCCGCCTCGATGGCGGCGTTGAGCGCGAGCAAATTCGTTTGGTCGGCGATCTCTTCGATCAGCCCGAGAATCTCGCCGATCTGGCGCGATGCTCCGTCGAGGCTCTCCATTTCGACGACGACCGAACTGACCAGCGAGGTCATCTGGTCGATTCCGGTGGAGAGACGCGATATTTCGTTCTGCCCGGTGCGGACGTGCTGATCGGTCTCCGTCGATTCCGTGCCGACGCGTTTGGCGTTGCCGGCGACTTGGACGATCGAGGCCGACATCTCTTGCGTGTTGGCGACGGCCTGCTCCACGACCGTTGCGAGGTTGAGAAGATTCTGATCCATCTCTTGGATCGATGCGGTCATCTCCGCAATCGAGCTCGAGATATCCGAGACGCGGCGGGCGACCGCCTCGGCGTTATCGGCGACCGTTCCCGAGCCGCGGGCGACGTCGGCGGAGTAGCGCAGCGCATCACCGAGTGTCGTGAGTTCGTCTTGTACCCGACGGTCGACATCGCGGGAGACCTCGGTACTTGTCGCGCTCGCCGCCTTCACCGAGCGGGTCGCGATCTGAATGCGTCCGACGAGCGAGCTGAGCCGATCGCCGAGTTCGTCGATCGATTGACCGAGTCGCCCGAGGACGTCATTCCCGCTCCAGCCGGTACGCGCGGTCAGGTCGCCGCGTCCCATCGCTTCGAAAACCGTGACGCAGCGATTGATATTGCGCAACAGTCGCATACGCAGCAGCGAAAACGCGATGACGACGACGATCAACGCGAACACCGCGCCGGCGATGAGCACCGCAAGCGCGGTATTCTTCGCTTGAATCAACGCCGCATAACGAATATCGGCCGCGCGATTGAGTGCTTCGAGAACGGCGCGTCCGTCGGCGTTTTGTAATGAGTATGCGTCGGCGAGCGAGCTTTGGAGTTGGACCAACGCTTCGGCTTTTTTCCCTTGCTGCAGCAGGCCGATCGTAGCAAGCGATGCGAAATCGTACGCTCCGGCGCTCTTTGTGAACGCCGCGACTTGTTTGCTGGTGCTGGAATCTTTGCCGGTCAGCTTCGCGAGGGTCCGTTCGTCCTTCGGAAATTTGCTGACGAGTTCAACTGCGGATTTTAACGCTGCTGCTGCTCGTACCGGATCGGTATTCGTTGCGGCTTCGAGCGATGCGGCTCGTAAACCGTTCGCATCGTCGGCGACGCGCGCGTATGCAAGTTCACCTTTGACAATTTTATCGTGCAAGGTTGCGGCTTGCGTCGCGATACTGTTCGTGACGACGAACGCTGATGGAATCACCAGCAACACAACGCCGAAGACGATAATCGCTGAGATCACGAGGCCGCGCTCGATTGAGGTTCGCTTCTGGCTCATCCCGGGCAGGCTTCGTCCTAGTCGCGGCGTTCTCCTCAAGAGGAGCGGCGCGAGGAGGCGCCAAGATGCTCGAGGCAGGTATTTTCGGCAGGGATAGTAGGGGTTCTCCCCCGTTAGCCCAATATATGGTGGATACCGGCGTTAATATTTTAGGATGTGAATGAAACAAGGGACGCTCTGCGGCCTCGATATCGGCACCACGAAAACGTGCGTGGTCGTTGCTGCCGAAGGGGCCAACGGCCTGGAGATCCTCGGCTTCGGCGAAGCACCCTCCTTGGGGATGCGCCGTGGCGTTGTGGTCGACCTCGAGCAGACGGTGAAGTCGATCGAAGCGGCGACCGAAAAGGCAGAGCGGATGTCCGGAGTTCACGTCGAGGAGGCGATCGTCGGCATCACCGGCGAGCACGTTCGCAGCGTCAATAACCGCGGCGTCGTTTCGGTGGCGAATGACGACCGCGAAGTCGAAGCGATCGATGTCGAGCGCGTCGTCGACGCGAGCAAGATCATTAACGTCCCAAGCGATCGTCAGATCGTACACGCGCTGCCGCGATTTTTTACCGTCGATGGACAGGACGGCATTGTCGATCCCGTCGGCATGGCCGGTGGGCGGCTCGAAGTCGACACCCACATCGTCACCGCGGCGAGTAGTTTCCTCTCCAATGTCCTCAAGTGCGTTCACCGCGCCGGCATCGAATCGGCCGGGGTCGTTTTCGAGCCGCTTGCGAGCGCCGCGGCGACATTGCTGCCCGAAGAGCAGCATGTCGGCGTCCTGCTGCTCGATATCGGCGGGGGAACGACCGATATCGCCGTCTTCACCGGTGGGAGCGCGATCTATACCGCGACGATCCCGGTCGGGGGGCAGATCCTGACCAACGACATTTCGCTTGGGCTCAAGACCTCGCTTGCCCAGGCACAGGAGGTCAAGCATCGTTTCGGTATCGGCGACGAACAGGGCGGCGCGGCGCGCACGTTCTCGGTGCAGTCGCTTGACGGGCGTTCGCAGCGCGAGGCGAACACGCAGGAACTCAACTCGATCGTCGTCCCACGCGTTCTTGAGACGCTGCGGATGGCGCGCGCGAAGGTGATCGAGAACGTGCCGCGCGACCTCGTCATCGGCGAGGTTGTGCTCACGGGAGGCGGCGCATCGTTGCCTGGGCTCGAGGCACTCGCAGAAAAAACATTCGAGGCGCCGGTACGCATCGGCGTTCCGGCAAATCTCGCCGGAACGATCGACGCCTTGGCTTTTCCGCAATATGCGACGGCGATCGGACTCGTACTCTTCGCGCGCAAGAGCGAGCTTGCCGGTGTCGAATCGGCGCGGAACGGATCGCTCATGACTCGGCTACGCGGCTGGCTCGCGGCGCTGTGGAACTAGATCTCTTTCATACGGAGGAAACGATGGCTGAAGCAAAACGCTATGTCCCCGAGCACGCCGCGACGATTCGCGTTATCGGCGTCGGCGGGGGCGGATGTAACGCGATCAATCGCATGATCGAAGCGGGTTTGACGGGCGTAGATTTCTTCGCCGTCAATTCCGACGTTCAAGCATTGCGCAATTCGTTGACCGAGAACACCGTGCAGATCGGTACGGGAATGTCGCGCGGACTCGGCGCGGGTGCGAATCCGACGCTCGGTCGCGATGCCGCCGAAGAATCGCGCGAGGACCTCGCGATGATCGTCGACGGCGCGGATCTCGTCTTCATCGCGGCGGGAATGGGTGGCGGAACGGGCACCGGCGCGGCGCCGGTTCTCGCCGAACTCGCACGTGAATCGGGAGCGTTGACGATCGCGGTGGTGACGAAGCCCTTCGCTTTTGAAGGTCGCAAGCGCATGGAGGCCGCCGAACGCGGTATCGCTCAGCTCGAATCGAAGGTCGACACGCTGATCACGATTCCCAACGAACGAATCTTCCAGGTCATCGAGAAGAAGACGCCGTTGAACGAAGCCTTCAGTTTCGCCGACGATGTCTTACGGCAAGGTATCGCCGGGATCAGCGATCTTATCACGCAACCCGGGCTCATCAATCTCGATTTCGCCGACGTCAAAGCGGTGATGACCGATGCCGGAACGGCGATGATGGGAATCGGCGAAGGAACCGGGGAGCACCGCGCCGCCGATGCCGCACAGAAGGCGATCGCCTCGCCGCTGCTCGACACAACGATCGATGGAGCGCGCGGCGTTATTCTCAATATCACCGGCGGCAGCGATCTCTCGATGTACGAGGTCAACGAAGCCGCTGAAATGATTAGCCGCAGCGTCGATCCCGACGCGCAGATCATCTTCGGTGCGAGCCTCGACCCGGCTCTGCAAGGGCGCGTTCGCGTGACCGTACTCGCGGCGGGATTCGGACCGATCCGGCGTACCGAGTCGACCGGGTTCGGTTTCGAAAGTACGCGGATCGAGACGGTCGCGCCGGTCAATATGGACGATATCGAAGTTCCCGCCTTCCTCCGCTATCGCGGGGGCTAACGTCTTGGCAGGATATAGCGCAAAGATCCTTCTCGATTCGGTCGCACCGACCGGGGAACGCGTGACCACGATGGAGGTCTGCTTTCCCCGCTTCGTGCTGGCGGAGTTTAATACGCATCGGCAATTCTCCAGGAACAGCGCGAGTTCGCGAGCGATTCCTACCTCGAAGCTGATCGAACGCGTCCTGACCGACCCGGTTTTGCCGTTGGAATGGGGAAGGAATCAGCCCGGGATGGCGGCGGCATCGTTGCTCGATATGGAGGCAATCCGTATCGCCGAACGGGCGTGGTTGCACGCGCGCGACGAAGCGGTCGAAGCGGTGCGCGAGTTGCAGACGTTACAGGTACACAAGCAGGTCCTGAATCGATTGCTCGAGCCGTTTCTCTGGCATACGGTCATCGTGACTGCGACGGAGTGGGCGAATTTTTTTGCGCTCCGCTGTACGCCGCAAGCGCAACCCGAGATTCGCGAAATCGCCATCAATATGCGAGCGGCGTACGAGAGCCACGTGCCGACCGCGCTCGGCGAAAATGAATGGCACACGCCGTTGCTGCAAGAGGACGAGTACGATCTCGATATCGAGCTCCGTAAGCGGGTGAGCGCTGCTCGCTGCGCGCGGGTCTCGTATCTCACGCACGATGGGTCGAGGGATCGCACGAAGGATCTCGATCTCTGCGAGCGGCTAATGGAACAACATCACCTCAGCCCGTTCGAACACGTAGCGACGCCGGCGATTGGGGCGCATGCGAATTTTCGTGGTTGGCGGCAGATGCGTGCGGAGGTAGAGTTGCTCGCGTCGCTTACGCGCTCAGCGATCTCATAACCCCAAGATTCGGGTCGAAGGCCTCGGCAAAATCGGTAGCCGGTAGGGCGCGGCCGTAGAGAAAACCTTGCGCAAGTTCGCATCCGCAATCGCGGAGAAAATCGGCTTGCGCTTTGGTTTCAACGCCCTCGGCCTGAACTTGCAGCCCGAGCGCGTGCCCCATGGCGATGATCGCCGTGACGATTGCAAGGTCGTTCGCATCGTTTGGAATATCGTGAACGAAGCTCTTGTCGATCTTGATCTTGTCGATTGGAAAGCGCTTGAGATATGAGAGCGATGAGTAGCCTGTGCCGAAATCATCGAGGGCAAGCGAGACGCCGAGCTGTTTGAGCTGACGCATGATACCGACCGAATCTTCGGCGTTATGCATCGCTACCGATTCGGTGATTTCGAATTCCAAGCGTTCCGGCGCCAGCGACGCCTTACGGAGTGCATCTTCGATTGCGGCGACGAGTTGAAGGTGGAGAAATTGACGGCTGCTGAGATTGACTGCAATATCGAGTCTGATGTCGTATTGCGTTTCCCATCGGTGCACTTGCTCGGTCGCGGTGCGAAAAACCCATTCCCCGAGTTCGATGATGACACCCGAGGCCTCCGCTTGCGGAATGAACGCGTCGGGAAGCCCGATAACGTTCTCTGACTGCGGCCAGCGACAGAGCGCTTCGACGCCCACGATACGATCGTTTCGTAGATCGACGACGGGCTGATAATGAAGGCAGAATTCGCCGAAATCCAGCGCTCGTGCGAGGCGTTGCCCCGTCGAATATCGGCGTGGATGCATTCGTTGCGTTAGAAGATCGCGCGATACGGCGGCATGGAGTTCCCTTCATCCTCGAGGATCGGCTTACCTTGCTCGCAGGGGTCGGCGTTCCGGAAACGGGCCGATCCAAGCGCGATGCGCGCGCTCTCTTCGGCGAGGTCGGTGAGGATGAATGCGCGTTCTAACGTAGCGGCGAGCGTCGAGAGCCCGTGGCGCTCCATCAGGATCGTGTCGACGCCGCGGGCGAAGATCTCGGCCCCGGATTCGGCGAGCAGACGACTACCGGCGGGGGCGTACGGCACCCAGCCGACCGCCCCGAGACTCTCCGTTGCGCCGACCGTCGTGCGCGGGAAGAGTCGACCGCAGAGGCTCCAGGTCACGCAGGCCGTGGGATGGGTGTGCACGAGATATGCCGCGTCGGGTCGCAGGCGATAGGCTGCGAGATGGAGCGGAAGTTCGCTGCTCGGTCGTCCCTCCGACCCGCGCGGTGCGCCGTTGCCGTCGACGCGAACGAGATCGCTTTCCTGGAGCCGTTCGAGCGAGCGACCCGACGGCGTCACCAAAAGATCGCCGCCCTCCATGCGCGCGCTGATATTGCCGCTGCTGCCGGTAACGAGTCCTCGCAGCCAGAGCCGCCGCCCGCAATCGACGATTTCGGCTCGCAATCGTCGCTCGCTCTCGCTCCACTCCATCGTTGCTCCTAGAACCCGACCGGATGCCAGATCGTTTTTATTTCGCAAAAGTCGGCGATACCGTCGAGCGATTGCGCGCGATCGTGCATATAATCGACGGCGCGCTCGAGTTCGAAGGGGCGAATGCGCTTGATCGATGCGGCGGATTCGCGCTCGATCTCCCCCCATGCTGCGAGATCTTCGCGGCAGCACGCAATCGCTTCGATCCCGTCATGTTTTGCCATCGCCGGAGCGATCTCGTTGCGAAAGCCGGTGAGGACGTTGACGACTCCCGACGGGATATCTGAGAGTGCGATCGCCTCGGCGAGCGCAATTGCCGGGCGCGGATCGCGCTCGGAGGCAAGAAGTACCGTCGCGTTTCCGGCGACGAGCGGAGGAAGAAGGCTGGTGATCGTGCCGAGGAAGAGCGGTGCTTGCGGTGCGAGAATGCCCACGACGCCCATCGGCTCGGGTGTCGAGCAGTTGAAATGCGGACCTGCGACGGGGTTTCTCGACGAGAGCAAGGCGGAGTATTTGTCGCACCAGCCGGCATACCAAATGACGCGATCGATTGCAACGTCGATCTCTTCGCGCGCGCTGCGGAGATCGTTGCCGTTTCCTTCTGTTAAAAGAGCGATATACTCCGAGCGTCGCGCTTCGAGCATCTCACCGAGGCGATAGAGCATCAATCCGCGCAACTGCGGATCCTGTGCCCACCAGCGGCTCTGAGCGGCACGTGCTGCAGTGACTGCGTCGCGGAGATCTTTGCGCGATGCCTGTGCGATATTTGCGAGAAAGGCGCGCCCATCCCAGAGTGGTGTACTACGTCCGGACTCCGAGCGAACGAATGCGCCGTTGATAAAGAGTTTGTACATCTTCCGAACGTCGACGCGTTGCTCGCGCGTCGCAGTCGATTCTTCAGCCATGGCGGAGTCCGTTCGACATGCAGGAAGGGCAATGCTGCAGCGAGCATGGGGGCGCCGTGGAACTCTTGCTGGTCCGGCACGGACTCACCGACTGGAACAGCTCGGGGCGTTTTCAGGGGCGCAGCGATATTCCGCTCTCTCCCGACGGAGAGGCGCAGGCGCATGCCGTCGCCGAGGCGTTAGCGGATCTCCCGCTGGACGCCGCCTACTCGAGCGATCTCGCGCGTGCCGCATCGACGGCGAGGGCGATTCTTGCAGGGCGCACGATCCCGTTCACGCTCGACGCGCGACTCAGGGAGTTTGATTTCGGCGCTTGGGAGGGGAAGACGTGGGCGGAGATTACTGCAGCGTTTCCCGGCGATAGCGGGACGCAGGTTACCTCCGCGCGCGAATATCAACCGCGAGACGGCGAGAATTTTGCCGATGTGCGCCGACGGGTTCGTGCATGGTTGCAAGAACTCGCTCCATACGACCGCCGTCGCATTCTCGTCGTCGCTCACGCCGGGACGTTGCACGCACTCTTTGCCGAACTACTCGGTCTGAAATTCGATACGCTCGCGTTACGTTTTTCGCATGCCTCGATTTCGCGAGTTAGCTCCTCGGAAGACGGGTGGCAGGTTCTTTCGCTCGACGAGACCGCACATCTCCAATCTCCACGAGCGCATCCAATAACTTCTCCGTCCCTTCGAGCAGACGCACGTCCGGCCGATTGAAATAGGCATTCCCGTCGAGCGTTATGACGCGCCCCTCACGAACGGCGCGAAGGTGACGCCAGGTTTCATGACGTTCGAGATCGGCGACGGCACGGCGCGCTTTGGCGAGATCGAAACCGCACGGGGCGACGGCGATGACATCGGGATCCGCCGCGACGATCTCTTCCCACGTTACCGCGCGCGCCGGCGCGTTCGGAAAATCGATCGATGCGCGGATGCCGAGCATCGCGAGCAGATCCGGCGTCCAGTGCCCGGGCGGGAACGGTGGATCGCTCCACTCGAGGAAGAGCAGGCGCGGAGGTTCGGGCAACTCGCGTCGAGCACGCTCGCGAAGCCGCTCGGCACGCTCTGTCAGTTGCGCGACGAGCGTTGTCGCCTCTGCCTCGCGACCGCTCGCGACGCCGAGGGTGTCGATCGTGTCGAGCACCTCGTCGAACGAGGATGGTTCGAGCGCGAGGATGCGTCGATCGCCGCGCATACGCCGCGCCGCCGAGGTGACGCGCTCGTAGGAGACCGCACAGACCTCGCAGAGTTCCTGCGTGACGATGAGATCGGGTGCGAGTTGCTCCAATAGCGACGCGTTGAGATGGTAGATGCTCGAGCCTTGATGAATGCCGCTGCGCACGTGCCGATCGATCGTCGCGGCATCGCTCTCGTTCGGGAGCGCCGATGAGGTTAAGGCGGGAAGCCTCGCCGCATTTGGCGGAAGCTCGCATTCGTGCGTGACGCCGACGAGGTCGTCGCCTGCTCCGATTGCAAAGAGTATCTCCGTTGCGCTCGGGAGCAGGCTGACGATTCGCACGTTATTGGCCTTGGGCTAGCGAGTATCCGCGCTCCCCATCGAAGGTATAGAGTCCTTCGGTCTTAATGACATCGAAACCGACGTCAGAGAGTGCGGCGATGAGTTCGGCGACGCGTTTGCCCGAGAACGGCTTGCCCTCATATCGCAGCGACCACTGGTCGCTCCAAAACGTGTCGGGATTTCCGTCCGGCCAAACTTTGCTGCCGCGATTGGCGATGACGACGAGCTTCGCTCCATCGGTGGCGATGCTCTTCGCGCGGGCCGCGATTTCGTCGGGGTTGCCGTTGCGTTGATCGATAAAGATATCGACCCCGACGTGCTCTTTCTTCGGCGGCTCTCCACCGGGGCGAATCGAGAGATTCATCGCCGCGCCGACGGCGTACCGCGCAACCGGAAGAACGTGCGGTTCACGGCCGAGTCGCGCGATGACTGCGTCGGCGAATTCACGCGTTCCGACCTTTTCTTTCGAGACGCCCTCTTTGTAGATATCGTAGGTATGAATGCCGTCTTCGATCGTCGCGAGCCAAGCGTTATGAACGCGTTCGGCGATGTCGCCCTGCCCGATATGCACGAGCATCAACAATGCACCGTGGAGGAGCCCCGAGGGGTTGGCGAGGTTCTGGCCGGCACGACGCGGCGCCGATCCGTGGATTGCTTCGAACATCGAGCAGTGGTCGCCGATATTTGCCGAACCGGCAAGACCGACCGAGCCGGTAATCTGCGCGGCGACGTCGGAGAGAATATCTCCGTAGAGATTCGGCATGACGATCACGTCGAAGGCTTCCGGAGTGTCGGCAAGCTTGGCGGCACCGATATCGACGATCCAATGCTCGTGTTCGATATCGGGGTATTCCTTCGCGATCTCTTCGAACGTCCGATGGAAGAGCCCATCGGTGATCTTCATGATGTTATCTTTGGTAAAACAGGTTACTTTTTTACGTTTGTTCGCGCGCGCGTATTCGAAGGCATAGCGCACGATACGTTTGCTCGCCGGGCGCGAGATGAGCTTCAAACATTGAGCGACCTGGTTCGTCTGCCGATGCTCGATGCCGCCGTAGACATCCTCTTCGTTCTCGCGGACGATGACGATGTTCATCTTCGGGTGTTTGGTCGAGACGAAGGGATGCAGCGATGCGCACGGACGCACGTTGGCATACATGCCCAGGGTCTTGCGCACGGTGACGTTGAGGCTCTTAAAACCACCTCCCTGAGGGGTGGTTATCGGGGCTTTTAGGAAAACCTGAGTTCGTCGCAGCGAATCCCAGGATGCGGGTTCGATTCCGCTGTCGAGGCCCCGTTTATAGACCGCTTCGCCGATCTCGATCTTTTCGATATCGATGCGAGCCCCCGCTTCGGTGATAATCCGCAGGGTCGCATCCATAATTTCAGGGCCGATGCCGTCGCCGTCGGCGACGGTGATTGGAACGCGTTTTTGATTTGCAGTCATAGCGCAACTAACTTAGACGCGCTCGATGGGGCGCCTCTTCCTGCCTCGATTTATCGAACGCGCCGCGAGGGAGCGCCGCGCGCACGCTCCCGGAGGCGGGCCGTGGCCTAGGAGACCGCGCTTGCTCTTGTAGCCAGAAAACGTTCCATCTCGCTGGTGGGAAGCGCTTTGGAATACAGAAAGCCCTGCGCGATACGGCAGCCGTAGTCACGTAAAAAGACGGCTTGTTCCGCACGCTCGATCCCTTCGGCGATCGTTTCTAAACCAAGGTTATGCGCCATACCAACGAGCGTTTTGACGATCGTCTCGTCCTCGCGCTCGCGACCGATTCCATGGATAAAGGATCCGTCGATTTTGAGAACGTCGAACGCAAATCTGCGCAGGTACGCCAATGAGGAATAGCCTGTCCCGAAGTCGTCGACTGCAGTGCGTACTCCGTAGCCCTTGATCTCGCGAACGATCGATATCGCCTGTGCCACATCGCTCATCGCGACGCTCTCGGTGATCTCGAGTTCCAGAAGCGCAGGCTCTAAGCCGGAGCGATCGAGGGCGGAGACGATTTCTCGGGAGAGATGTCGGTGGTGTAATTGTCGCGCCGAAAGATTCACGGCCAGCCGGAGGGGGCCGAAACGCTTCACCCATTCGGCGGTCTGCATCGTCGCGGTTTCAAGAACCCAGCGCCCTAACGCGACGATGAGTCCCGAAATCTCGGCGCTCGGTATAAAACGACCGGGTTCGATGAGACCGGTGGCGGGGTGTTGCCAGCGAACGAGTGCCTCGACGCCGACGATGTGTCCATCGGTTAAATCAATTTGCGGTTGATAGTGGACGACAAACTCATTTTTCTCCAATGCGTGTCGTAACGATCGCTCTTGTGCGAGACGCATGAGGATCGGTGATTCGAGCGTTGCATTGTAAAAATAGAAACCGCCGCGGCCGCGATCCTTCGCGCGTGACATGGCGATGTCGGCGTTTTTAATCAGAATGTCGCCGTCGGTACCGTCTTCGGGGTAGACGGCGATGCCGATACTCGCCGAGAGAAACTGTTCGATATCGTCGACGACGAAAGGTTCTTCAAGCGCGGCAATCGTCTGTTCTGCTATGTCGCGCAACCGATCGTTCGAGCCGGCGTCTTCAATCGCTAACGCGAATTCGTCGCCGCCCATTCGCGCGAGCGTCCCAAGATTCGAAAAAAGTCCCTCGATTCGAGTTGCGACCGCCTGCAAAAGTTGATCCCCGAGCCGATGCCCAAGCGTTTCGTTGATATCCTTGAACCGGTCGAGCCCAAAAAAGAGCACGGCAACGCGTTGCATGCGAAGCGGCGCTGCCTCCAAAGCCCCGCGGAGACGGTCGCGGAAGCCGCTGCCGTTGGGAAGGCCGGTGAGCGCGTCAACGTAGGCTCTGCGTTGAAGATGTTCGCGAACGCGGCCTCGTTCGATGAAGGTCTGCAGCAAGGTGACGATGAGCCCGAGAAATTCCATGTCGGTGTTCGTAAACGAGCGTTGTCCGTCGAGCTGGGTAAATATTGCAGCCCCGGTCCGTATGCCGCCGACATCGATAGGAACGGCGATTGCGTCACTTTGAATCGTCGGAGGGGTATCGTTGCCTGCTTCGGCGATTCGTCGCGCAATGGCGAAGAGCTCTTGTTCGATCGGTGCCCCGAGGGAGGTCGACGTCGCAGCTTCAATCGTGGGATTGTGAGTGCTCGTGTCGACAATTGCCCCGAATCGAGCCCCAAAGACGCGACATCCCAGTTGAAGCGTCTCGACCATTCCGTCGAGCGGTTCGCTCGCGCTGCTGGCGATGCCGTAGAGATCGCGTACGCGTCGACTCTGTACGCGCGCTTGCTCCTGCGCCTCGATTTGTAGCGTGATATCCTGAAGAACGGCGTAGACGCCGATAATATCCTTGCCGCTGTATTGCGGAATAAGCGTCGTGTCCAGCGAGACGAGGCTGGCGTCGGCGCGGAGACAGCGCAGGGCAAAAGACGAGCCTTTGCCGACGGTAGCCATGATGAAACGGCGCCGCGCCGTCGTTCGATACTCGTCGGCTACGAAATCGCCGAACGAACGGCCGAGAAAGCGCTCCCGATCGTAGCCGCCGATCCGGACGGCGGCTGCATTTGCCGCGGTAACCGTACCGTGAAGATCGACCGCTATCACTCCATCGGGATTCGCTTCGAAGAGGGAGCGAAGTCGGCGCGTACTCTCGTAGCGCTCACGCTCGGTCGCTGCGAGGGCCTCTTGTTCGGTCCGGCGATCGGTATCGTCGTGCAAGATCGAATAGACGCCGGCGAACGATCCGCCGTCGAAGAGCGGAACGGTCTTCACGGAGAGATAGCGAGGGTTCAAGAGATTATCGAAGATCGTGACGTCGTACTCTTGGGTAAGCCCCGAACGCGCGTTGCGGAAGTAGCCTTCGTGCTCCGCTATTCGTTCGGCGGGAATGAATTCGCGGAAATGATGACCGATAGAATCGGAAAATGAGAGGCCGACGATTTTTCGCGCAGCTTCGTTCACCTCGGTAACGAAGCCGTCTTCGTCGAGTATGAGGATCGGGTCCGGATTATCGGCAAAGAGCGCGCGGAAGCGAGCTTCGCTTTCGAGGATACTGTCGCGCGCTGCATATTCTCGCGTGATATCTTCGACGATGGATACGATCGCCAGCCGATCGTCATCTTGTTCGATCGCGCGCGTCCATCGGCAAACGATCGACGTTCCGTCGCCGCGCGTATTGCGATTGATGTTGACGTGCTCGCGTTGTTGCCCTAGCTCGAGTCGCTCGCTTCGCTCGATAACGGCATTCCGGTCCGCCTCGTGAACCAACGTACCGTCGGCGACCGTTTTCCCGAGCATATCTCTCGCTTCGAGACGAAAGAGCTTGCAGGCACTCTGGGACCAGTAGGAGATCCGAAGCCGACGATCCCACCCGACGATGGCGGATTGCGTGTGCAGAAAAAGCGGCTCGAGCCGTTCTAGAAAGTCAGCGTCGTACTTTTGTTTATCCATCGAACGCTACGCTAAATACTCTCGCAAGCCGTGGATTCCGCCTTCGCGGCCGAAACCGCTCTCGCGAAAACCTCCGAAGGGCGAAGCGGGGTCGAAGCGATTGAACGTGTTGCACCAGACGACGCCGGCTTTGAGTTGTTGCGCGACGGCCATGTTCTTGCTGCCGCTCTCGGTCCATACGCCGGCGGAGAGCCCGTATGGAGTGTCGTTGGCCTTTTCGATCGCCTCATCCGGAGTGCGAAACGACATGACCGCGAGGACCGGTCCGAAGATCTCTTCACGCGCGATGCGATACGAGCTTTCGACGTTGGTAAAGAAGGAAGCGCGATAAAAATACCCGCGCTCGGGAAGGTCGCAGCGTTGCTGGCGCAAGGTCGCGCCCTGTTCGACCCCGCTGCGAACGAGCTCGTCGATGCGCTCGAGTTGAGAGCGCGAGTTGATCGCACCGATATCCGTGTTTTTATCGAGCGGATCTCCTATCCGAAGGCGGTCGATTCGCTGCTGAAGCCGGTCGACGACTTCATCGAGAATCGATTCCTCGACGAGGAGGCGCGAGCCGGCACAACAGACGTGTCCTTGGTTGAAGTAGATGCCGCGCACGACGCCTTCGATCGCTTGATCCAACGGCGCATCGGCGAAGAGAATATGGGCGGCCTTGCCCCCGAGTTCGAGCGTCAGACGGGTCTTTCGGCCGGCGACTGCGCGCGCAATCTCTCGGCCGACCTCGGTCGAACCGGTAAAGGCGAGCTTATCGAGGTCGCCTTGCGCGACCAATGCGGCACCGGTGGCACCGTCGCCGGTCACGACGTTGAGGACCCCCGGCGGAAGGTCGGCATCTTGCGCGATTTGGGCAAGCAGCAGCGCGGTGAGCGGCGTTGTCTCGGCTGGTTTCAGAACGACGGTATTCCCGCACGCAAGCGCGGGAGCGATCTTCCATGCAGCCATGAGGAGCGGAAAGTTCCACGGAACGATGGCGCCGCAGACGCCGAGCGCTCTCGGCGCCCGCCCGGCTCGTGCGATCCATTCCAACTTATCCGCCCAACCTGCATGATAGAAGAAGTGCGAGGCTGCCGTGGGGATATCGAAATCGCGTGCTTCGCGAATCGGTTTTCCGCCATCCATCGATTCGAGGACCGCTATTTCGCGCGAACGCTCGGTGATCGCCCGCGCAATGCGATAGATATATTTTGCTCGGCTCGCCGGTTTCATCGGCTCCCACCAGCGTTCGTAGGCTTTCCGGGCGCTTCGAAGAGCGCGCGCCATATCATCGGCATCGCCGTAGGCGACGCGCGCGATCGCCTGCTCGCGTGCGGGATCGATGCTTGCGTCGTAACGAGCGCTCTGCGGTGCAACCCATTTGCCCCCGATGAAGAGTCCGTATTCGTTGCGGATCGTCGGCCGGATGCTTTCGGGAGCTGGTGCGTAGGCAGAAGAGCTCATAAAACCCTCATTCTCAATCTTTTGGGATGCGTTCGGGACGCGTGTAGTGCCCGGTCCGCAAGCGTTCGCGCTGCATCAGGAGATCGTCGAGTAACGCACTGGCGCCGATCCGGAACGCGGTGGGTTGCATCCACGAATCCCCGAGCGTCTCGTTGACAATCGCAAGATATCCTAGCGCCTGTTTGGTGGTACGAATCCCTCCGGCGAGTTTGAGGCCGCGGCGGAGGCCCGTTCGTCGTTGAAAAGACGCGAGCGAATCGCACATCGCCAATGCGGTTGGGAAGGTGGCGTTGATGCCGATTTTTCCGGTCGAACTTTTAATCGTATCGGCTCCGGCCTCCAATGCGAGATCGCAGGCGCGGCGGATCGCCGTGTAACTTCCCAACTCGCCGGTTTCGAGAATGACCTTGAGATGGCGTTGGGCACATCGCTCTTTGACTGCGGATATTTCCGCTGCGACCCGGCGTTCGTCGCCGCTGAGAAATGCACCGCGGTCGATCACCATATCGATCTCATCGGCGCCCGCCTCGAGCGCTTGTTCGGTGTCGGCGAGCTTCACCGCAAGCTCGGCTTGCCCGGAGGGGAAGGCGGTTGCGACCGACGCGACGCGGACCGAACTCCCCGCAAGCGCGCTGCGGGCTATTCCGACGAGATTCGGATAGACACAGACCGCAGCGACGGCGGGGGCATCGCTGCCGGGAAGCGGAGTGCGAGCTTTCGCGCATAGCGATCGCACGCGACCCGGAGAGTCGCGCCCCTCCAACGTCGTGAGATCGATACAAGAGATCGCTACGTCGATCCACGTCCGTTTCGTCTCGCCTTTGATCGAGCGAGCGGCAAGTTCTCCGGCACGCGACTCGAGCATTACGGCATCGACGGAGACCGATTGCATCTACAATGTGCCGCGCTTCTCTTGTTCTTTTTCAATCGAGACGAAGAGCGCCTTAAAGTTCCCTTTGCCGAACGATAGGCTGCCCTTGCGCTGGATGATCTCAAAAAACACGGTCGGCCGGTCCTGGAGCGGTTTGGTGAAAATTTGCAGCATGTAGCCCAGGTCGTCGCGGTCGACGAGGATCTTGCGTTTACGCAAGACCTCGATATCCTCATCGATTTCGCCGACGCGACTGCGCAAATCTTCATAATAGCTATCGGGCGTATCGAGAAATTCCACGCCGTTTTCGCGGAGCGCATCGATCGTTGCGACGATGTCCTCGGTGCGAATCGCAAGGTGTTGGACGCCTGCGCCGCTATAAAAATCCAGGTACTCCTCGATCTGTGATTTCTTTTTTCCGTGAGCCGGCTCATTGATGGGAAACTTCACTCGATGGCGAGCGTCGCTCATCACCTTCGATTTGAGAGCGGTGAATTCGGTCGAGATATCTTTGTCGTCGAACGAAACGAGTTGCGAAAAACCGAAAACCTTCTCGTAGAACGATCCCCAAGCGTCCATCTCGCCCCAACCGACATTCCCCACGCAATGATCGATTGCCAGCAAGTTTGGTTTTGCTGCGCGCGGAGAAGTTTTTTTCAGGGCGTTGAATCCGGGCAGAAAAACGCCGCTATATTCATCGCGTTGGACGAACGTGTGCACGGTGTCGCCGTAGGTGGCGATCGTCGCAAGAACGACGCGACCGTGTTCGTCTCGGCGCTCGATGGGTGCGCGCACACTGCGGGCTCCGCCGCGAAGCGCCATCTCCCATGCGCTACGCGTGTCGCGCACGCGAATCGCAACGTCGCGAACGCCGTCGCCGTGTTGCTTGACGTGCTCTGCGACTTCATCATCGCATCGCAAGCTGGAGGTCAACACGAAACGCAAATCGTGCTGTTCGAGGACGTAACTCGCACGGTCGTGAAGGCCGGTCTCCGGCCCCGCATACGCAATCTGCTCGAAGCCGAATGCGGATTGGTAGAACTGCGAAGCCTGTTTGGCGTTTCCGACGTAAAACTCGATATGATCCCAGTCGATCGTCGAAAGCGGCGTCGATGCGTCGGAGGCCTGCGATGCGTGCGTTGAGCTCATGGACCGACGTCTTGGCGGGCCTGTCGGCAGGGCCCTTGTGCTCGCTCGGGCAAACCGCGGCAACGATGATGACCGGGGGCCTTGCGCGGGCGATGTTGAGCGAATTGATCGACTATGCGGGGCTCTTTCCGCCGGCGCAGCTTCCGTTGGCGGCCGCCTACGAAGCGTATCGGCGCCTCGAACGTTCTCCCTACGCATGGATGCTAGGACGCTTTATCGTTCCGTTTTCGCGCTTTGACGATCTGCGCGATCTTCATGGCGATGCTGCACCGATCGCCGTCTCGGTGATCCTCGACGGGAATCGCGATCCGGTTCTCTGGTTGAACGAACTCTCCGACCGGCTCGACGCTCTCGCGACGCATCGTGCCGCGAGCGCGGCTATCGAGATCGCGGCATTAGAGATCCCGTTGCCTCCGCTCACTGCCGCGCGAGAGCGATACGGCGCTGCACTCTCACAGGTCGGTGCATTGCTCGATCGCGCCGCCCTGCGCGCTCTTCCGTGTTTCGTGGAGATTGCGCGCGATGCACGTTGGGAGAGCGAGATGCTCGATGCCGTCGACTCGCTCGCCCGAACGCGTTTGCGGTCGAAGATCCGGTGCGGAGGCACCGTTGCGTCGGCGTTTCCCTCGGCTGCCGAACTCGCCGCGCACCTCCGCGCCTGTGCCGAGCGCGGAGTCGCATGGAAGGCAACCGCCGGACTTCACCACGCGGTCGCACAACGCGATCCGTTGACGGGTTTTGCGATGCATGGTTTCGTCAATCTCCTCGTCGCTTCGTGCATCGCGCTTCAGGGTGCGCCATTTGAAGAGATTGAAGCCGTTCTTGCCGAGCAAAAACAGCAAGCATTTTCCGTCGCCGAATCCGGGCTCGCGTGGCGCGGGCGGAACTGCGACCTGCCTTCGATTGAAGCGGCACGCTGTCGGGGATTGCTCTCCTATGGAAGTTGTAGCGTCGATGAACCCGTGGAGGATCTGACGGCGATGGGGTGGTTGGAGTGAGCGCGCTCGATCTCGACGAGACACACGACCCGACGCGCGCGAGTTGGATCGCCGTCGACGAAAAGAATGATTTTCCGATCCAAAATCTGCCGTTCGCGATCTTTTCAACCGCCGACCGCTCGCCGCGTATCGGCGTGGCGATCGGCGAGCGAATCGTCGATCTGCGCGCACTCGCCGAGGCGGGGTATCTCGATACCGTTATCGAGCGAAGCGTGCTTTGCCGCGCGACGCTCAATGCCTTGATGGCGCTCCCGCGCGAACGGCGGCGCGCGTTGAGAAGACGGTTGAGCGAGCTGCTGCGTGTCGGCGGCGATCCGGTGTTACTCGATATGCCGGCTGCGCTCTGCGAGGAGCGCACTGCGCGTCTACATCTTCCGGCTACCGTCGGCGATTACGTGGATTTCTATTCGTCGCTCGAACATGCAACAAATCTTGGGCGGCTCTTTCGTCCGCAGGGCGAGCCGCTGCTACCGAACTGGCGTTGGATTCCCATCGGCTATCACGGTCGCTCGGCGACGATCGTTCCGAGCGAGACGCCGATTCGGCGACCGCGCGGACAGCGGAAATCCCCCGACGCCGAACGCCCCGTCTTTGGCGCAAGCACGCGGTTGGATATCGAACTCGAGATCGGTTTTTTCGCCGGACCGGGGAACCGCCTTGGGGAATCGATTCCCGTCGAGCGTGCGCGCGAGCATATCTTCGGGTGCGTTCTCGTCAACGATTGGAGCGCGCGCGATATCCAGGCTTGGGAGTATCAACCGCTCGGGCCATTTCTCGGGAAATCATTCGCGACCACGATCTCGCCATGGGTTGTAACGCTCGAGGCGCTCGAACCATTTCGCATCGACGGCCCGCCGCAGATGCCTGCGCCGCTCCCCTATCTCGCCCAGAGCGAGGCGGAGAATTACGAGATCGCGCTGTCCGTCGATCTTCGCGATGCCCGCATGCGCGAACGCGATGCTGCAGCGGCGACGATTTCGCGCACCTCGTTCGCGGCGATGTATTGGAGTCAGGCGCAACAACTTGCGCATGCGTCGAGTAACGGCGCGGCAATCGCTCCCGGCGATCTTTTCGCATCGGGAACGATCAGCGGCTCTCTCGCTGGATCGCAGGGAAGTTTGATCGAACTCACGGAGAACGGGAAACATCCGCTCCGCCTTCCCGACGGCGGGGAGCGTCGTTTCCTCGAAGACGGCGACGAGATCACGCTTCGCGGACGCTGCGAGCGCGCCGGCTATCGATCGATCGGTTTTGGGAGCGCGCGCGGAACGATATTGCCCGCCGTCGACTCGACGTCGACGCGCGGTGATGCTTAGGGAGAGCTCGCCCAGGATCGATAGTAGCTTTCATCTTCGCAGAGCGTCGCCGCGCGCGCGAGTTCCAGCGGTTTGAAGGTATCGACCATGATCGCAAATTCATCGGTCTCGCGTATTCCGAGGCTCGCTTCGACTGCGCCGGGCTGCGGTCCGTGGGGAGCGCCGGCTGCATGAAGGGTGATCGAGCCTTCGACCACTCCGCGACGGCTCATGAAGTTTCCGCTGACGTAATACAGCACTTCATCGCAATCGACGCTGAAATGATTGTACGGAACGGGAATGGCGAGCGGATGATAATCGAAGAGCCGCGGCACGAACGCACAAAACGCCGCGCCGGGAGCTTCGAAGGTCGCGTGCGCCGTCGGCGGCTGGTGGAGCATGCCGGTGATCGGCATGTAGTCGCGCAGGTTGAATGCGTAGGGATAGCAGTATCCGTCCCAACCGATCACATCGCAGGGATGATTTTCGACGACGTAAACCGCGTTTCGCCCTCGATTCGCGACGCGAATTTCATACGAACCGACCTCCGTGACCGGTGGAGCGAGTACCGGGACGCGAAAGTCGCGCTCGTAATAGGGCGCGTGTTCTTCGAGCTGTCCGAATTCATTACGATACTTGCGCGGAATCGTCACCATGCCGGAGGACTCATGCACGACCATATCGGTCGGTTCATCGGGAAGGATGCGCCAAGTCGTGCCGGTCGGCATCAGCACGTAGTCGAGCGGGCGATATGCGAGCCGACCGAACGGCGTCTCGAACGTGCCTGTTCCGCGATGGATGAAGATGAGCTCGTCGCCGCCGACGTTGCGATAGAAGGTTGCCATCGGTTCGCGCGCACTTGCAATCGAGAGCAACAGGTCGTCATTCCCGAGAATCGGTGTGCGGGATTCAACGGCATCGCCGGAGAGCAGCAGTTTTCCGGTGAGAAAGTGACGATTGCGCAGCGGTTCGTTCTCGTGTAATTCGACGCGCGAACGATGCCACTGGCGAACCTCGCGCGTTGCCGTGGGTGGGCGCTCGTGGTAGAGCAAGGAATAGACGCTCTCAAAACCCCGCGTCGAAAACAGCTCTTCGGCGTAGAGGCCGCCGTCGGGGCGGCGAAATTGAATGTGCCGCTTCTCGGGAAGCTCTCCCGCGCGTTGATAGCTCGGCATTCGCTACGCCTCGGGGGCGCGTTCGGTCGCAACGAAGCCGTCGCGATGCGATCCGTCGCAGAACGGTTTGCTCTTCGAATGCCCGCACCGGCAGAGCGCGACGTTCTCGCCCTCGACTCGATAGGGGCGCCCGTCGACATCGGTGATCGTCACCGGACCTTTGACGAGGTAGGGGCCGCTCTCGCGTACTTTGATCGTTACGTCAGCCATGGCGACGCTGTTCTTCTCGCTAGAGCAGGAGCCCCGCAACCTGCAGGGAGGGAAGGGAATCCTTCGAAGGAAAACGGCAAATCAAGCAAGGGGGTACTCTCTCGATGAAGCATTTAAAATTTGCCGGCCTCTTTCTCGCAGGCTCTCTGCTCGTTCTCGCCGCCGCTGCACCAGGCGCGACCTCGGCGCGCGCCGTGAAGGCAACGGCGATAAAACCGACGCCGACGCCGACGCCGGTCGCACTTCAGTATTACGAGATCGTTCGTATGGTGATGCCGTCGGCGACGGCTCCGCCGCCGGGCAGCTTCGATGCGAGCTATCGTCAACTCGCGGCACTCGCAAAGGCGACGCCCGCTCCGGCTCCCGCGCATCATGGGTTTCCCAATCTCGGCTCGATGATCGTCGGCGGCGCGATGAAGCGTGCGATGGGCGGCGCCAATTCAATGCAAGCGATGATGGCAATGATGCGTGACGGTACGCTCGAGCGCCTGACGTTCTATAAAAATTGGGTTCGTACCGATCTTCCGCTGCAGCATACCGCGACGATCGTGAAATGCGAGCGGCATGAAACGATCGATCTCGATCTTGCGAAGAAGACCTATCGTATCTACGTCGATCGCAGCGGTTGCGCCGGTGCTCCGGCGGCGCCGGTCTCCGCGATGTCGGGGAGAATGGGGAATATGCCGAACATGGCCCCGGGTACGGTCGATATGAGCCTCTCGGCAAAACGCGTCGATCTCGGGAACAAAGAGCTCGAAGGCTACATGACGCACGGCTCGCGTACCACGATTGCGATGACGATGACCCGAGCGACGGGCTCCTGTCGGAACGGTTCTTCGGCGATGACGATCGTGCGCTATATCTCCGGAATCAATAAGTGGCGTGCGTACTGCCCGCTGCCGCCGGTTGCGGGGGCTCCGCCGAGTTCGGTGCGCGCAACGCTCGGCCATGGAGGGTGCAAGCCGCACTTCGTGAGGAACTCCGGTACCAGCGAGGCGCTGGCGAATAACGGTGTGAAACTGACGCTCTATCGCTTGATGGAGATGCAGAGTTCCGGAGGCGGGAAAGTCGGTTCGCTCCTCGAGCGCGGCAAGATCCGCTGGCTCTACCGCCCCGAAGCCGAGCGTCTCTTCTCGATCCCGGCGGGGTTCACGAAGGCTCCCTCGTAGGAGTCTCTCCGCTGCGACTTCTCTCGCTTTACCGGCGCTGGCCTGTGCGTGCTATCATGCGCAGGCCATGATGGGGGCCGGGCCTCGCGCGGCGCGCCCTCGTCAACCCCGCCAGGCCCGGAAGGGAGCAACGGTTCGCGAATCGGTGCGGGTGCCGCGAGTCAACCCGGCTTCCGTCGTGGTATTGACCAGATGAGGTCTACGTAAGGAGAAGATGCTGTCAAATCTTTCGCCCGAGCTGCTCGC
>DAIBFU010000003.1:0-34071 GCA_027422105.1 Vulcanimicrobiota bacterium
GCGCCGTTCGATGCGAGCGATAATCTCGCCGGCGAGCCCACGCGAAACCGCGTCGGGCTTACAGAGAATCAGAGTTCTTTCGATTGCCATAACGGGCGCTTGGGTACGCCCAAGCGCACGTCGAAGCCTCTCGCCGACGATGAAGCCGCCGCAGGAACTCTATGCCGCCCTCGCCGCCCGCCGTGCGGGCGCGCGCTTTGCCGCCATCCGCTATGCGGCGCAAACTGAGAGTACGAACCGCGACGCAAGCGCGCTGCTCGGCGAGCCGGGCTCGGCCGGGCTCACCATCGTCGCCGGCTTCCAGCGCGCCGGCGCCGGGCGCAAGGGGCGCGCCTGGCTCGCCCCCCCGGGCAGCGCGCTGCTCTTCACCACCATTCTCCCCGCGCCGCTGCCGACCGCGGCGCTCTGGTTGGTGCCGTTCTGGAGCGCCTGCATCGTGGTGGAAGCGCTCGCCGACGCCGGCGTTCCCACCCGCGCCCAGTGGCCGAACGATCTCCTGTTGGGGGAGCGCAAGCTCGCCGGGATGCTCGCCGTCTCGCGGGTCACCGGCGAGCGCGCCTACGTCGGCTGCGGTATCGGCATCAACCTCACGCGCTATCCGGGCGCCGAGCACGAAGTCGAGCCGCCCCCGGCGTTCTGCGACGATCTCCACCCGGTTGCCGCGGCGGATCTCCTCGCCGCGATTCTCGAGCGTGCCGAGGCGTCGTTCGGAGCCTTCGAACGCCCCGAGGAACTCGTGCGGCGCTGGGAGCGACATGCCGGGGTCCCCGGCACGCGCTACCGGCTGCTCCCCGAGGGCGAGCGCGAGCCCTTCGAAGCGCGTGCGCTTGGGCTGGAAATGGGCGGAGCGCTCCGCGTGGAGCGCTCCGATGGTTCGATTGCAACCGTTGGGCTCGGCGATGTGCGCGCGCTACGCTAGCGCTATTTCGCGACTCCGCCGAGGTTGACGCCGGCGCCGGCGAGGGCGTTCTTCGCCGAATTCTCCACCGACGCGTCGATACTCAAACAGAGGTTCGCCTCCGTGGCGACCCCCGCCGGGCGCGGGATCATCTTCGAAGCAACGCCGGCATCTTTGAGCGCTTTCGTCGCGATCATCGTATCGGCGTTGCTTGAAAAGAAGAGGACGATATCGGCCATAGTGATTCCGCCTAACTCTGCTCACCCGTGACGAGTTCGTTCAGTCCGCCGGCGACCTCGTTGAGTTCCGAGACGCGGTCGACGGCTTGTTTCATCCGCGAACTCATCTCTTGCGAGAGCGTATCGATGACGGTGACGTCACCGAGTGCTTCGTCGTTGAGGTTCTTGAGTTGCGCGAGCTTGCCGGTTGCGTCGCCCCCCTTCGCCAACTCGTCGATAATCGCGCCGCTCTTTTCGATCGTCGTCTTGGTTTGAGCGACGTGATCGCCCGAAACTTCGCTACCAACGATCACCACGCCGAGTTCCTTCGCCGCCGCGCGCACCTGTTTGCTGCGCGTTTCGAGATGTTTCGAGAGCCGTTCGACGATCGGAATCGCGAGGAAGAGCGCGAGAATCATCGCGAGCAATCCCCAGAAGAGCAGCGTGTTGGTCGTATGCGAGATAATGCCGGTGATCTGCGCGCGTGGAATTCCATACCAGAGCGCTCCGACCACCTTGCTCTGATCGTTGAGAATCGGATCGATATGCGCGATATAGGTGATCGGCCCGATTTGCTCGCTCCCGCTAAACGGCTTCCCGGTTGCAATGATGGATTTCGCTTCGCTCACCCGACGATCGACTTCGCGCAAACCTTGTTTGGTTTTAATATTGCTCGAAATAATGACGTCGCCTTGCAGAATCGCGGTCTTTCCGCCGAGCGCTTTCGTGCTTTGATCGACGATATCGTACGAGTGATTGAGCAGGACGCCGCCGTAAACCGCGCCGATAGTGCGGTCGGCGGAATCGCTCATCGGCGCAGCTGCAACGAGCGCAAGCCCCGACGTCGAGGTGCCGACGGTCGCGCCTGCGGCATTGGTAATCGTCATCTGCGCCTCGAGCGCGAGCCCTTCGGCGGCGAGCTCTTTTGCAGTAAGAATGGCCGCGGTACTCACCGTCTCGCCGGTAAGCGCACGCTCGACGATACTTTCGTTCGCGAGCGATCCGGGTTGCATGCCGTTTGCGCGGGCGAGTACTTTTCCGTTCGCGTCGACGATTGTGAGGAACGAAAGATTCGAGGTTCGCGCGATATTCGCCAACTGATCCTGCAGTTGCGTCGTATCGTGTGACTGCACAGCTTTCAGAAGAGCGCTCGACGCTGCATCCTGCGATACCAAAAGTTTAATGAGATCGCGATGTGAGTTCCAGTAGCCGCCAAACGCGCCGGCACCGTTCGTCACCTCGCTCTTACCGAGATTAAAAAGATCGCGTTGCAACACGACCCGCGTCGCAACGACGCTCACCAGGAAAAACAGGGCCACGGCCCCGATGATCGTGCCGAGCAATCTAACGCGTAACGTCATTTTCATTCGCCGATTCCCTCCGTCGTTGAGTCGCTCACTTTGAAGTGGTTCAGTCGTTCGTCCATCTGTTTCATCCCGGCGGTCATCCCGTCGAGCGACGTCAGGATCCGTTGTGCGCTATCGGTTACCTCTTTATTCACGTATGTTAGTACTTCCACCGAAGAAGCATTCTGGGCTGAGATCGAAGAAATATCGGAAAATGCTTTATTGACGTCGTCGGATTGGCTCTGCATCGATCCGGTTGCCTGCATGTTCAAAGCAACAGACTTCGTGATCTCTTCAATCGATCGAATAACTTGATAGGAATTCGAACTCATCGCGCGCGCAACCGAACTGATCTCCCCGATCTGTTGGTTGGCCGTGAGTACCGCATGGACGATCGCCTGCAGCGCCCCGGAGGCGGAGTTCGTGCTGTTGACGTTCTCTTCGACCCGTTCGGTCAGGCGGTCCATTGCGTCGACGACTTCGGAGATGACGGCCTGCGTCGAACTGATATGTCCGGCGATCTCTTTCGTCGCCGAGACGCTTCCGTCGGCGAGCTTACGAATTTCGCTCGCCACGACGGCGAACCCGCGCCCATGCTCGCCGGCGCGCGCCGCCTCGATCGCGGCATTGAGCGCAAGCAGGTTCGTCTGTTCGGCGATACGATCGATCACCTTCACGATGTCGCCGATTTGTTCGGAGTTGGTGCCGAGTTGCCGGATATCGCCGGCGAGCTCGTTGATCGTCGATCGAATCGACTGCATTCCGGCGACGATCGTCTCGATCGCGGTGCCGCCGCCCGCAGCGGTCTGCGACATCTCGCTTGAGATCGACGAGAGGGAATCGACCTGCGCGGTGACCTGTTCGATCGAGCTGGCCATATTCGATACGGAGAGCGCAGTCTCGTCGAGGCTGCGCGTTTGCTCTTCGGCGGCGGCGGCGATCGATGCAATCGCATCGGTGAGCGCGCGCACTTTCACCGTCGCTTGGTCGACGATACGCGACTGTTCGTTGATGCCTTCGTCGAGTTGACCTTGCGCGACCGAGGCTCCCTCGATGACCGCGAGCGCCGTTGACGCAGTCGAACGCAGTTCCTCGCCGGAGGCGCCGAGATTCGCCGAATTCAGATGGAGTTCACGGAAGAACTCCCGCAATCCGAAAATCAGTTTGTTGAGTGCGACGGCGAGTTCGCCGAGTGCGGCATCGGGAGAGGCGATATTTTTCGTGAAGTCGCCGCCCGAAACTTCGCGAACGCTCGCTGCGAGCGTTGCGACACCCGAGCGCACGTCGGTGGACTCGCCGCGCGGCAATGCTGGGCGCGTGACCGTCGCGCTTCGGAACGCATATTGCCCGGGCTCGAAGTCCTCCACGCTTTCGACGCGCGATATCTCACCGGCGAAGAGCAGGCTCACCGCGATGCCGACGACGCCGAGCAAGACGCTGCCGGAGATTGCTTGGTGGCTGTGATGGGCGTGGCGCGACCAAAAGTCGATTAGCGCGACCGCTACGGCCAGTAGCGAGCCGATCGGGACACCGACGAAGGCCGCCCCGATGGCGACGATCCCGAGGAGGAGCACTTCGATGGCAACGGCGTCTCCGTACCACGCCGCGAGCCCGGCGACGAGCGCCGCGATTGCAGCGATCCCGATCCGCGCCGGCAGCCCGAAGCGCGAACGCATTGCCGCAATTTTCGCATAGAGCACGACGACCTAGGAACCTCCTCTAGCGCTGGCGCTGGCTACTTTAAGGCTTCTTTATCCTTGCGAAGCGACTTTTACTGCCGCGCCCGACTTATTCTGCCGAGACAGGCCTCGCAGAGGTTCGGCGACTTCGAATCGGTTTCGAAGACCGAACTGGTGGCGTGCATGGCGCAACGCGGTGAATGGCAGCTCCGCAGCCCCATCGCTCGGCCGAGCGCATAGACCGATTCCTTGAGGACGCGCTGAAAGAGGAGATTGGGATCGGGTTCCTCCCCGTAGAACTCCGGACGAAGGCGATGGAGCGCGACGACGCCGGTTCCGGCGTTCGCGTCGGCATCGGCGAAGAGATAGCGCTGCGAGGTCTTGTAACAATCGTACTCGGTGACCGCGAGCGCAAGGCCCTCCTGCCCGGGAAAACCTTTGGCGATGCGCGCGTAGAGTGTCGGAGCAAAGAGCTGATTGCGCGTTGCGTTGAGCGCAGTGCGCGGAAGCGCCAACGAGCGTTCGATTCGGACGCCGGTCAGAAAGCGCTCTTCGATGCAGACTGCGAGCCGATCGGCAAGGCGCGCGTCGACGGTGTTCACCGGGATCAGACGAATGATTTTTGCCATGCTCCTTCGTCGGCCGCCATTCGGCATCGCCTACCGGAAAACTTGTCGGCGGCGGGGAAGGCTGCACGATGATCGTTGGTCTGGGGATCGACCTCGCCGAGGTCGAGCGCTATCGTTTCGACGAGCGAGCGCGCGCGGCATTTGCACGCAAGGTCTACACCGAAGCAGAGATGCGTTACGCAATGCGCAAGCGCAACTGGCCCGAACGGCTCGCGGGCTTCTTTGCGGCAAAAGAGGCGACGCGGAAAGCCTTCGGCCATGCGGTTCCGTGGCGAGATGTTGAAGTCGGGCACGAACCGAGCGGGCGGCCGTCGATTCTTCTGCACGGTATCGCGCGCAAACTTTTCGAAGAGCGCGCGATCGAACGCATCCATCTCACGATCACCCACACGGCAACGACGGCGGCCGCCGTCGTAATTTTCGAACGATGATTCCCGTTCTGCTTCCCGAGCAACTCCGTTCGCTCGACGCCGCATCGTGCGAGCGCGTCGGCGAGATCGCGCTGATGCGCACTGCCGGGGAGCGGATCGCCGCCTGCATCGACGATCTTCTTCCGCGCGGTGGGCGCGTCGTTGCGCTCGCCGGCCCCGGAAATAACGGCGGCGACGCATTCGCTGCACTCGCTTCGTTGGAGCGACAGCACGAACGTATCGTGCTCGAACTTCCGAGCGCGAAGCGCTCTGCGGCGCGTGCGGATGCCGAAGAGCGCGCGGCAAAATCGGGCGTTCGCCGGATCGCATGGAGCGATATCGATGCGCGCAATGCCGCGCTATCTCGGGCAGAACTTTTCGTCGACGGGCTCTACGGTTCGAGCGCGCGGCTTCCGCTCGACGCGACCGCGTGCGACGCCATTGCGGCGCTCGCAGCGCATAGGGTTCCCTGCGTTGCGATCGATCTGCCGACCGGCCTCGATGCAGGCAGCGGCGCGGTTCCGGGAATCTCCGTCCGCGCGCACGTGACGGTTGCGCTCGGAGCGCTCGTGCCCGCACATCTGCTCGATCCGGCGCGCGCATTCGTCGGCAAACTCATTCTCGCCGATATCGGTTTCCCGCCCGATCTGCTTTCCGCGCTTCCCGCGCGCTTCGTCACGCTCGACGGTGCGAGCGCCCGCGCGGCGATGCCGCAGCGCGACGAGCGCGCGGACAAACGCTCTGCGGGAAGCCTGCTTGCAATCGCGGGAAGCGAGCAATTCCCCGGAGCCGCCGTCCTCTGCGCGCGCGCTGCCGCGCGTGCCGGTGCCGGCTATGTCACGGTCGCCGCTCCCGCCGCCGCCGTTCCCGCACTGCGCGCGCATCTCATCGAAGAGATCGTGGTCGCGCTTCCCGACGATCCGCGCGAAGCGAGCGCGATATTGCACGACCTCGAAAAGCGACACAGCGCACTGGCGATCGGGCCGGGGCTCGGCCTCTCTGAAAACGTCGGCAACCTCGTTCGCGATCGTTTGCGCGCGACCACATTGCCCGCAGTCGTCGATGCAAGCGCGCTCTTTCACCTTGCGAAGCATCTCGATATCCTCCGCGGGCAAACGGTGATTCTTACGCCGCATGAAGGTGAGTTTGCGCGGCTCTCCGGCGAAGGAAGCGTGCGCGAAGGAACGCGCGTTGAACGCTTGCGCTCGTTCGTCGAACGAACGGGCGTCACCACGCTGCTTAAAGGTCGCGACACGCTCGTCGATGATGGTCGCACGACCGCAATCAATCCCAGCGGCACCAACGCACTCGCAACTGCGGGGAGCGGCGATGTGCTCACCGGAACGATCGCCGCCTTGCTCGCGCAGGGTTGCACGCCGTTTACGGCCGGGGCGCTCGGCGCATTTTGGCACGGACGCGCGGGGCAGGCGGCAGAGCGTCAACGCCGCATCGGCGTCACCGCCGGCGATATTATCGAGGCGTTGGGGAACGCGCTTCCGTAAGCATACGGCGAAACGTTTCTTCGTCGAGCACCGGAACGGCGAGTTCGCGCGCGCGTTGGAGCTTGCTCCCCGCTTCTTCTCCGGCGACGACGAAATCGGTCTTGCCGCTCACCGACTCGCTCGTACGCGCGCCGAGCGCTTCGAGCGCCGCCTTCGCTTCATCGCGCGTCATCGAGGCGAGCGTTCCCGTTAACACGAATCGCTTGCCCTTCAAGGCGGAATCGGGCGCGGGTGCGGCGCCGCGTTCTTCCATTTCGACGCCCGCTGCGGCGAGCGCGGTGATTGCATCGCGATTCCGTTTTTGCGCGAAGAAGAGCCGAACGCTTGCCGCGACCTCCGGCCCGATCCCTTCGCTGCGCTGTAGGTGCTCCTCGTCGGCCGCTGAGAGCGCCTCCATCGTGCGAAAATCGCGCGCGAGAATCGCCGCCGTCTGCTCGCCGACGTAGCGAATGCCGAGCCCGACAAGCAGGCGCGTGAGGCCGCGTTGCTTGCTCGCGGCGATCGCCTGCACGAGATTTGCCGCGCTCTTCGCGCCGAGCCGCTCGAGCGATGCCAGGCGCGCTGCATCGAGTGCGTAGAGGTCGGCGAAGCTTTTCACCACGCCGCCGGCGACGAGTTGCTCGGAGAGCATGTCGCCGAGCCCTTCGATATCCATCGCGCCGCGCGATGCGTAGTGACGAAGGCGTTCGACGAGTTGTGCGGGGCAGGAGGCATTGCTGCAACGCGCCATCGCTTCGCCTTCGGGGCGATCGACGTCGGCGCCGCAGACGGGGCACTTCGTCGGCATATGAAAGATTTTTTCTTTGCCGGTGCGTAGTTCGCGAATCGGGCCGACGACGCGCGGAATAACGTCGCCTGCGCGGACGACGATCACCGTGTCGCCGATGCGAATATCATTGCTCGCAATATACTCTTCGTTGTGAAGCGTGGCGTTGCGAATCGTGATTCCACCGATCTCCACCGGCGCGAGGACCGCATTGGGGTTGAGGGTGCCGGTACGCCCGACGCTCACCGTAATCGCTTCGAGCTTCGTCGTTGCCTCGCGTGCTTTAAACTTAAACGCGACCGCCCAACGCGGATCGCGCGCGACCGTTCCAAGACGATCCTGAAAATCGAAGCGATCGACCTTGATCGCCACGCCGTCGATCTCGTAATCGAGTTCGTCGCGACGACGCTCCCATTCTTCGCAGTACGCGATCGCTTGCTCGATCGAATCGGCGGGGCGCACGTTCGGATTCACCGGAAATCCCAGCGCTCGCAAACGTTCGAGCGCGGCATGCTGCGTCGCGATCTCCGGCGACGGATCGACGAGCGTGTAGGCGAAAAACGAGAGATGGCGCTCGCGCGTGAGCTCCGGGTCGATCTGGCGCAGCCCGCCCGATGCGGCATTGCGCGGGTTGGCAAAACGCGCTGTGCCTTCACGTTCGCGTCGCAGATTCAAGGCGTTAAAATCGCTCTTCCGCAGATAGACCTCGCCGCGCGCTTCGAAATCACCGCGCATCCGCTCCCGCAGACGCAACGGGACGCCGGGAATCACGCGCAAATTCCCCGTGACCTCTTCACCGACGCGGCCGTCACCGCGGGTCGCACCTTGCACGAAGGCGCCGTCTCGATAGCGCAGCGCGACGGCGAGCCCGTCGATCTTGAGTTCGCAGATGTAGCCGACCTTCGCCTCGCCGAGTAATTTGCGCACACGCTCGTCGAAGGCGCGCAGTTCGTCGGTTGAGAAGGCGTTGGCGAGGCTGAGCATCGATGCTCGATGTTCGACCGGTGCAAAGCGGGTCGACGGAGCGGCACCGACGCGGCGCGTCGGGGAGAGATCGCTGCATAGATCCGGGTGCCCATCTTCGATCTCTTGCAGTTCGCGCAGCATCTTATCGTATGCAGCGTCGGAGATCGTCGGCGCGTCGAGGACGTAGTAGCGGTAGTTGGCGTCGTCGAGTTGCTCGCGCAGTCTCTCGACGCGTTCCGACAGGTTCACGAGTGAACGCGCGGGCTCGCCACTTGAATCGGATATCCGTCGGGGTCGCCGATCACTGCGATGCGCCCGAACGGTTCGTCGTAGGCATCCTGAAAGATCGGAACCTCGAGGTGGCGACAGTCGGCGAGAAAGCCGTCGACGTTCTCCACGCAGAAACCCATCTGCAGCGAACCGGGGCGCACCGCCAACAGCCCGCTGCGCGCGTGGAGGCTCAGCGCAACACCCTCGCGCAGTTCGAGATCGATGCGGGCAGGCGCCGCGTCGACGGTCACGCGGAAGCCCAAAATATCACGATAGAATCGCAGCGAACGATGTAAATCGCCGCACACAAGCATGACCGCCGAGAGGCTTGCTAATCCCATAGCGCTAGGCTTCGACGACGGAACGCTCACCCTTCGCGAGATCGTCGAGGACCGCAAGATTTTCCGATTCGATTTGTTGTAGCCGCGCCGAATTCGGACGCTTGCGCCCGGTTGCGCGTTCGTCGGCGAGCACCGGTTTCAGGTACGCGCCGGTGTACGAAGCGGCATTTTGCGCCAATTCCTCGGGGGTTCCGACCGCAACGACCGTGCCGCCCCGGTCGCCGCCCTCCGGCCCGAGATCGATTGCATAGTCCGCAGTCTTAATAACGTCCAGATTGTGTTCGATGGTTAAGACGGTGTTGCCGGTAGCGACGAGCCGCTGGAGCACCTCGAGTAATTTATGAATGTCGGCGAAATGCAGGCCGGTGGTCGGTTCGTCGAGCACGTAGAAGGTACGCCCCGTCGAACGCCGCGCGAGTTCGGTCGCGAGTTTGACGCGTTGCGCCTCGCCGCCGGAGAGCGTCGTCGCGGGCTGCCCCATTTTAATGTAGCCGAGGCCGACGTCGCAGATTGTGCGCAGGCGATTGTGAATCCGCGGAATCGTCGAGAAAAATTCGTCGGCTTCGTCGACGCGCATATCGAGAACGTCCGCGATGCTCTTTCCCTTGTACTTCACTTCAAGCGTCTGCGCGTTATAGCGCTTCCCTTTACAGACCTCGCATGGAACGTAGACGTCGGGAAGAAAATGCATCTCGATTTTAATGATGCCGTCGCCCTGGCAGGCTTCGCAACGCCCGCCCTTCACGTTGAAGGAGAAGCGCCCCGGCGTATAGCCGCGCATCTTCGCTTCGGGAACCATCGAAAAGAGATCGCGAATCAGATCGAAGGCACCGGTGTAGGTCGCCGGATTGCTGCGCGGCGTTCTGCCGATCGGCGACTGGTCGATGACGACGAGTTTGTCGAGCGCGTCGACGCCCTTGAGCGCGCCGTAGGTTCCCGCCGGAGCTCCGCCGTGCAAGTGCTGGTTGAGCGCGCGCACGATCACCTCGTTCACCAGCGAGGATTTTCCGCTTCCGCTCACTCCGGTCACCGCACAGAAGACGCCGAGCGGAACGCGCAGATCGAGGTCGCGCAGATTGTTGGCCCGCGCTCGCCGAACGTCGAGCCAGCCCTTCGGCACGCGCCGATTCGTCGGTACCGGAATAAATTTTCGCCCGCTTAAATAGGCACCGGTCTCCGAGCGCGTGTTCGCCAACACCTCGTCGAGCGTACCGATGGTAAGAATCTCGCCGCCCTCGGCGCCCGCCCCCGGACCGATATCGACCATCACGTCGGCTGCGCGCATGGTGTCTTCGTCGTGCTCGATGACGACGAGCGTGTTGCCGATATCGCGCAGGGTACGCAGCGTCGCCAAGAGACGGTCGTTATCGCGTTGGTGCAGCCCGATCGAAGGCTCGTCGAGAATATAGAGGACGCCGACGAGCGCGCTGCCGATCTGCGTTGCCAGACGAATGCGCTGCGACTCGCCGCCCGAGAGCGTCGTCGCCGAGCGCGCGAGCGTCAAGTAGTCGAGCCCAACGTTGGAAAGAAAACTCAGGCGCGCGCGAATCTCTTTTACGATTTGGTGCGCGATCTGCAAATCGCGCTCCCGCAGTTGAAGCGTTCCGAAGAAATGCTCCGCGCGCTCCACCGAAAGGCGCGTCAGTTCGTCGATATTGATGTCGCCGACGGTGACTGCGAGCGCCTCGGGCTTGAGGCGCGCGCCCTTGCACGCCGGGCAGACCGAGGTCGCCATGTATTTTTCGATATCTTCTTTGACGTACTCGCTCGAGGTCTCCGAATAACGCCGTTGCAGATTGTTGACGACGCCTTCGAAGGTCGCCTTATATTCCCAGGTCTTCCCAGAGCGCGTCTTGTAGGAAAAATCTTGCTCGCGCTCGGTTCCGTAAAGCACGACGTCGAGCACTTCATCGGAGAAGCGCTCCACCGGTGTCGTCGTGCGTACGTTATAGCGACGCAGCACGCGCTCGAGTTGCTGCAAATAGTACGCATTCATGGAGGGGAAGCGCCCCGTTCCCAGCGTCTTGCTCCATGGCACGATCGCCCCGTCGGCGATCGACTTGCTGCGGTCGGGGATGACTTTCCACGGATCGATCTCGACTTTCTCGCCGAGGCCGCTGCAAGCGGGGCACGCACCGTAGGGTGAATTGAACGAGAAGAGCCGCGGCGCGAGCTCTTCGAACGAAAGCCCGCAATCCACGCAAGCAAACGCTTCGCTGAACGTCACTTCGCGCGGCTTGCTCTTCGGTTCTTCCAGCGATGCGGTGACGATGCCGGTGGAGAGCCGCAGGGTCGTCTCCACCGAATCGGTGAGGCGCTTGCGAATATCGGGTTTGTTGACGAGACGATCGACCACCACTTCGATCGTGTGCTTGCGTTTTTTATCGATCGTGATTTTTTCGCGCAATTCGTGCATCTCGCCATCGACTCGAACGCGCGCAAAACCTTCCTTTGCGATCTCTTCAAACAGTTTCGTATATTCGCCCTTCCGCCCGCGCACCAACGGCGCCAGCAAGACGATTCGCGTCCCCTCGGGCAACTCGAGGATCGCATCGACGATCTGTTCGCTGCTCTGCGTCGTAATGGCACGGCCGCATTTCGGGCAATGCGGCACGCCGATGCGCGCGAAGAGCAGACGCAAGTAATCGTAGATCTCGGTGACCGTTCCCACGGTCGAGCGCGGATTGCGCGAGGTCGACTTTTGATCGATTGAGATCGCCGGGGAGAGCCCTTCGATGTAATCGACATCGGGCTTCTCCATCTGTCCGAGAAATTGGCGGGCGTACGACGAGAGCGACTCGACGTAGCGGCGCTGCCCTTCGGCGTAGATTGTGTCGAACGCAAGCGACGACTTGCCCGAGCCGGAGAGCCCGGTGACGACGATCAAACGATTGCGGGGCAGCGTCAAATCGACGTTCTTGAGATTGTGCTCCCGCGCGCCTTTAATAACGATCGATTCGAGCCCGTGCCCCATGCGTTATCCATTCCCCGACCGCGCAGCAGCGGTCTCCAGCGCTCGACCAACCCCCGAGAAGGCGGTAACGGTTGCATGCGGAGCCGGCGCGCCCGCCGGCAGTTGCTCGCCGGTGATGTTGAGCCAAATCGCGGTCATCCCCGAGGCAAGCGCCCCCGCGATATCGCGGTCGTACCGGTCGCCGACCATCGCTGCATGCTTCGGTGCGACCCCGAGCTGCTTACACGCATGTTCGAAGAAGGCCGGATCGGGCTTCAGTAGGCCGGCATCGTCGGCGAAGAAGGTGGCATCGACGGCATCGGTGAGCCCGAGCAACGCGATTTTCTCGATATGCGTCTCGGCGAAGCCGTTGGTGAGGATCCCAAGCCGACGTCCGCGCGCGCGTTGCTCCTCCAGCAACTCCAACGCCCCCGGAAAGAGCGTAAAGTATTTTTTTCGCAGTTCGTAGTAGCGCTGCGCGACCGTTCGCGCGAGCGCGCGATCCTCGACGCCGACCGCTGCGAGCGCGCTCTCCCACATACGCTCGCGAAGACCCTTGAGTTGCGTCCGGAGGCTCTCCCTCGTTAGCCCGTGCCAGAAGGTCGCCGCCTCGCGCGCGTAGGCGTCGGCGAGCGCTCGCGCATCGACACCGCGAAGGCGCGCGACCTCCTCTGCGGCCTCCATGCCGGCGAGCAGACAGGCCTGCGTGTCGTCATGCAGCGTGTCGTCGAGGTCGAAGAGTACGAGATCGATCATCAGGAGATCGATTCGTCGAGCGCGCGTTCGAGCACTTTCGGCGCCCGCGCTCCAAATAAAATCGACTCCGCCGCTCCGCTCTGCTTGCGGATCTCGATGAGCTCGTCGCGAACCGCGGCCGCTTTTTCGAATTCGAGGTTTGCGGCAAACTCGCGCATCTTCTTCTCGAGATCGGCGGCCATTCGTGCCGCGACTTCGCGCGGCAGGCGATCGCGCGCACTCGCTTTTTTCTCTCCGCGATCCCCGCCCCCGACCATCGCTAAAATATCGCGCACTTCCTTACGAACGCTGCGCGGCTCGATGCCGTGTTCGAGATTATAGGCGGTCTGACGCTCGCGGCGACGGCGCGTCTCGCCGATCGCGCGCGCCATCGACTCGGTCACGTTGTCCGCGTACATCACGACTTTGCCTTCGACATGGCGCGCCGCACGACCGATCGTTTGAATCAACGAGGTTGCGCTGCGCAGATAGCCCTCTTTATCGGCGTCGAGAATGCCGACCAGCGAAACTTCAGGAAGATCGAGCCCCTCGCGCAGCAGATTGATGCCGACCAGCACGTCGAAGATCCCGTTGCGGAGATCGCGCAAGATCGAGATGCGCTCGAGCGTATCGACCTCGCTGTGCAAGTAGCGTACTTTCAATCCCGCCTCGACCAAGAAATCCGTGAGGTCTTCGGCCATTTTTTTCGTCAGCGTCGTTACCAAGACGCGTTCGCTCCGGGCAACGCGGATGCGAATCTCTTCCATCAAATCGTCGACTTGGTGGCGCGTCGGGCGCACTTCGATCTCCGGGTCGACCAGGCCGGTCGGGCGCACGATCATCTCCACGACTTGCGCGCTCCGTCCGGTTTCGTAGGTGCCCGGCGTCGCCGAAACATAGATCGCTTGATTGAGGTGCGCGTCGAACTCTTCGTAACTCAACGGACGATTATCGAGCGCGCTGGGCAACCGGAAGCCATGTTCGACCAACGAGAGTTTTCGCGCGCGATCTCCGGGCAGCATGCCGTGGACCTGCGGAAGCGAGACGTGCGACTCGTCGATGAAGAGCAACCAATCCTTCGGAAAGAAATCGAGCAGACACCACGGCGTCGAGCCGGCTTCGCGCCCGGTCAGGTGTCGAGAATAATTTTCAATGCCGTTGCAATAACCGACTTCGCGTAACATATCGAGATCGTACCGCGTTCGCTGTTCTAACCGTTGGGCTTCGAGCAGTTTATTCTCTCCGCGAAGCACCGTCAGGCGCTCGATGAGTTCGGCCTCGATGCTTGCAATCGCGCGTCGCAGTTTTTCGTCGGGAGTGATGAAGTGTTTCGCGGGGAAAACCAACAGTTCGTCTTTCGATTCGACGTACTCGCCCGTCATTAAGTTCACGACGTTGATCGCTTCGATCGTATCGCCGAAAAATTCGATGCGATGAACGAGCTCTTCTTCGACACCGACGAGTTCGAGCGTGTCGCCGCGCACCCGGAAGGTTCCTCGCACCAATCCGATATCGTTGCGACGGTATTGCATGTCGACGAGCCGTCGCAACAAATAGTCTCGATCGATCTCCTCGCCGACGGCGATGCGTTGGGACATCTCCATGTAATCCGATGGCGAACCAAGGCCGAAGATACAGGAGACCGAGGCGACGATCAGCGTGTCCCGTCGCGTTAGAAGCGCTTGCGTCGCGGCGTGGCGGAGCCGTTCGATCTCGTCGTTGATCGAAGAATCCTTTTCGATATAGGTGTCGGTCGCCGCAACGTATGCCTCGGGTTGATAGTAATCGAAGTACGAAACGAAATATTCGACCGCGTTTTGCGGGAAAAATTCGCGAAACTCCGCGCAAAGCTGGGCGGCGAGCGTTTTGTTGTGACAGAGCACGAGCGTGGGCTTCTGCACGAGTTCGATGGTGCGCGCCATCGCCATCGTCTTTCCCGATCCGGTGACGCCGAGTAAAGTCTGAATGCGGTCGCCGCGCTCCACGCCCGCAGCGAGCGCTGCGGTTGCCGCCGGCTGGTCGCCGGCAAGCGAGAAGGGTGAAACGAGGCGAAAATTTCCCTGCAAAGCCACTTTATGAAGTGATTCGGCGAGGAGTGGGGGCGGCCCGCTCGGAACCACACGTTCTACCCGCCCGCCCTAGGAGCCATCCCTTGAGCACCATGCCTCTCCTGTTCTCCGGGAGTTCGAATCCGCAACTCGCCGAGGCAATCGCCATGCGCATGAAAATCTCATTGGGCGATGCGCTGGTAACGAAGTTCAAAAACGAAGAGACCCGCATCGAGATTCGCGAAAATGTTCGCGGCGCAGAGGTCTTCGTCGTGCAATCGATCTGCAAGGCACCGAACGGCAATGGCGTCAATGACGCGCTCGTCGAGCTCTTGTTGATGATCGATGCGCTCCGGCGCGCTTCGGCGGCGCGCATCACCGCCGTCGTGCCGTACTATGGCTATGCCAAGCAAGACAAGAAGACCAAACCCCGCGAGCCGATCTCGGCGAAGGTCGTCGCGAATTTACTCAAGACGACGGGCACCAAGCGCGTGGTCACGATGGATCTCCACGCAGCGCAGATCCAGGGCTTCTTCGATATCCCGGTCGATAATTTGATGGCGATGCCGCCGCTCTGTAACCACCTCAAACGCGAGGGACTCTGCGACGACCGCATCGTCGTCGTCTCCCCCGACGCCGGCGGCGTCCACCGGGCCGAGCTCTTCGCCAAGCGTCTGAACTCCTCGCTTGCAATCGTTTTCAAGCGACGGCCGCAACCCGATGTCTCCGAGGTCACCGATATCGTCGGTGACGTGAAGGGCAAGATCGCGGTGATCGTCGACGATATGATCTCGACCGGCGGTACGCTCGCTAAGGCTGCCGAAGCAATCAAGGCGCGCGGAGCGACAAGCGTTCACACGGTTGCGACGCACGGACTCTTTGCCGACAACGCGATCGAGGTGCTTTCGAATTCGGTGATCGAACGGGTCATCGTCACCGATACGATTCCGATCTTGCAACCGGCGGGCGAAAAATTCGTCCAACTCTCGATCGCGCAGACATTCGCCGATGCGATCGGTCGCATTACGACCAACCGTTCGGTCTCCGAACTCTTTAGCGTCGAGTAGATCGAACGCAAAGCGAACTTCGTAGAATCCATCACCGTTTCTTACAACGTCCCCACTACGAGAAAGCAGAGGAACCCATGCCTACCAAAGTCCACATTCTCCCCGTTGAACCCCGCGACACGACGGGAAGCTCGTCGGCGTCCGCGTTGCGCGCAAAAGGGATGGTGCCTGCAGTTCTTTACGGACACGGCGATGCTCCGCGTCATTTATCGATGGAAGGTCGCGCCTTTGAAGAGCTTGCAGCACGCCACGAAGCCAGCGGCGTCCTCACGCTCGTCCATGCGGGCAAGACGCTCGACACCGCGCTCTTACGCGACGTTCAACGTCACCCCGTCACCCGCCGCGTCATTCACGTCGATCTTCAGCGCGTCGGCCTCAAAGAAGCGGTCACCGCGCGCGTTCCGATCGCGACGGTCGGCGTCGCTCCGGGCGTGAAAGAATTCGGCGGCGTTATGGACGTGCTCTCGCACCAAATCGAAATCGAAGGCCCCGCCGATCAACTGCCGGAGCATATCGATATCGATGTCAGCGATCTCGGCGTTCACCGGCACGTTAGCGCAGGCGACGTCAAATTACCGAAGGGATTCCGCCTGGTCACGCCGCCCGACACCGTGCTCGTAACGGTGGAAGCTTCGAAGACCGCTCGTCAACTCGAAGAGAGTGCGACTGCGCCGCAAGAGCAACTCGAACCTGAGGTGCTCGGGCAAAAGAGCGAGAGCAAAGCATAAGCAATCGCAGCGACACGCCCAGCCTGATCGTCGGGCTGGGCAATCCCGGCAAAGAATACGAGGCAACGCGCCACAATGTCGGCTTTACCGTCGTCGACGAGTTGGCGCGGCGCTTCGGTGTTACGCATTGGCGTCAAAAGGACCAGGCGCGTCAGGCGCTCGTCCGCGAACGCAACGTTCTGCTCGTCGAACCGACTTCGTACATGAACCTCAGCGGCGTACCGCTGCGCCTGATTGCATCGTGGTATCGCACGCCGCCCGAGCGCATTCTGGTCATCAGCGACGATATGGATCTCCCGCTCGGCCGCCTGCGTATGCGCGCCTCCGGAGGGCACGGGGGGCACAATGGATTGCGTTCGATCATCGGCACGATCGGCGAGAACTTCGCGCGCTTGCGTATCGGCGTCGGGCGTCCGGAAGAAGGCGACAGCATCGATTACGTCCTCGGTGCGTTTCCGCTCGCGCAGCGCGATGCGCTCGCGCGCGTCATCGTCGCAGCTGCCGATGGCGCGGAGCGCTGGCTCGCCGAAGGAACCGAACGTACTTTACCGAGCATCAACGCTTTTCGCGCCGACTAAACCGGCGCTCGCCGCTGCCGATTCCCCAAGTAGGGGGAACCGATAACGGTGAACGGGCGCGCATTCTCAGGAAAAACCTTCGTCGTACGCTGCGATCGAGAGACCGCAAGCTCGGGGAGCGCGACGCTTTTTGCCGATATCGACGTCCTGCGCGATGAAGGGATCGCCGCCGTCATCATCGCGCCCGACGCTCCGAGCGCGCGTTCGCTGGTCATGCGGATGAATCTCTCGCAGAACCGGGCCGTCGGCATCACCGGTGCCGACGGTGCGCTCTTACCGCGCGCTGCCGACGGCGTCGGCGCGGTGCAACCCGAGCTTCTGCTCGCACTCCTCGATGGAGGCTTCGTGCCGATCGTCGAACCGACGGCATACGCGCCGATCTCCGCGCGCGAAGAAACGGTCGAGGCCGACGAAGTCGCACGCGCGATCGGCGTTGCGCTGCATGCATCGCGCGCGATTTTCTTCCATCGCGCCGGATCGATCGCCAACCCGTTGACCAACGATCCCATTCCCGAACTCACCGCCGCCGAGGCGCTTATCCTCGCCGACGACGATCGCATCGCTCCCGATCTTCGGGTGACGATGCGCGCCGCGGCACGCGGCGTCCGCGCCGGTATCGGGGCGGCGGAGATTTGCGACGGGCGCATCGCGCACGCCGCGGTGATCGAGTTGCTAACCGAATGTCACGCGGGTACACGCGTGACCGGCGGCGTCGTACTCGCCGCATAAAAACTGCGAGCGCCGACGACATGCCGACGCTCGCAGTGCTTCCGTTGCGAAGGGTTTAGAGTCCGGCGACTCCATTCGGCGTACCGACGCCGGTCGGGCCGTCGTAGCCGACTTCTCCATTGCAGACGTATGCGTACGTGCAGGTTCCATTGCTACCCGAGGTAACGTCGTTGAAATCGGCAGTATGCGCGTACGGATAGGAACCGTACACCACCGATGCGGCGTTTCCGGCGAGTGCGTACGCCGACGCAATGACCGGGCTCGCAACGCTGGTTCCACCGAAGACGAGCCATCCGGTATTCCGCTTCGAACCATAGCTGTCGTAGACCGCGACACCGGTGTTCGGATCGGCATCGGCCGCGACATCGTTGTTCGTGCGGTTCGGGCAAGCGAAGACCGATCCGCTCTGCCACGACGGCTTCGCAACGTATGCGCTGCATCCGCTGCCGCTGCCGCTCCACACCGTCTCGCTCCAGCCGCGCGCGTTGCTCGCTTTGTTGAGCGTCGTGCCGCCGACGGCGGTCACGGTTGCGTAGGAAGCGGGCTGCTCGGCTCCGGTTCCGCTGTCACCGGCGCTTGCGGTGATCGCGATGCCGGGGTGATCGTATGCGGAGTTCGTTGCGTTCGTCTCGCTGCCGCCGTAGCTATTGCTGATCTCGGTCGCTCCGAGCGAAGCGGCGGTGTTGACCGAGGTATCGAGATCGGCGTTCGATGCGCTGCTCGCTTCGACGAGCAGGATGTGGCAGTTCGGGCAGACCGCCGAGACCATGTCGAGATCGAGCGAGATCTCTTGGCCCCAGCTCGAATTTCCGCGCGGATAGCTTCCCTGCACGCCGTTTTCGTTGACCTTCTTGAAGCAACCATTCGCGGTGGTGCAGGACGGGATGCCGTACTGCGAACGATAGACGTTCACGTCGTTTTCCGCATTCGGATCGTCGTAGGCGTCGACGATCGCCACGGTCTGGCCGCTTCCCGCGGTCGTCGACGGGAAGGAGTAGGCCGAACGCAGATCGCTCGGACCGTATCCGGCCGGCGTCGTCGACGTCGAACCGGGGCGACCCATCGCTACCCGCATCGACGGGTCGACGGGCGCGCCGATATCGGTGCGCATTAAGGCGAAGCAACGGGAGTAGCCGGCCGGGACCGGGCCGCCGCACGATTCGACGACGTTGCCGGCGAGTATCGGCTGCGAGGGCAGTGTCGCCGTGGGCGTCAAACCCGTCGAACCATTCCCCGAACAGGCAGCGAGGGCTACGAGCGCGGCAACGGCGAGCGCTCGTGAGAAGCGTTGATACACGTAGTGTCCTCCAGGAGATTCAGCAATGAGACGCACCCGGGGGCGCAGCAGAGCGTTAAGGATGCGTTAAGCTCTCAATGCGACAAAACGCTCCTTCCTCCTTTCCAAGCGCTCCCTTGTTCTGCTGTTTTTTTGTCGGCAGAAAGCGCTATCGGCAGGGGTCGGGGCGCCGCTCGATGCGGGCGATACGCGCGCCGAGCGAGGGGTGCGGATCGACGAAGAGGAGCGCCTCACTGCTCGGGCAGAGCCCTTCGACGCGATGGTCGCCCTGTCGAACCAACGCGCGCACGGCGGCGGCGGGGTCGTGCGTCATGGCCACGGCGGCTGCATCGGCGGTATAGGCCGCCGAGCGCCGCATCGCAAGATCGATCGGTGCGATCGCCGCATAGGCGAGAACCAGCAGCGCGGCGAGTAACGCGACACGCGCGAGCGGATCGTCGTCGCGACGGACTCCCAAACGCTCCGAGAGTACGACGGCGAGCGAGACGCCGAGCAGCACGAGGAGCAGATCGACCGTCGTGCGCCGCATCGGGAATCGCGCTGCAAGCATCGCATCGACGCGCGCGAGGAGAAAGGCGCGTTCGCGGTATGAATACGCGCGTTCGATCGAGAGCGACGCGAGAATCTCCCGGGTGGTAAAAATTCCGGCGGCAACGACGCGCTCCGACAATCCGGCGTAATCGGCCTGCGCTACCCGCACGGGAAGAGCATCGACACCGAACGATGCAGCAAGCGCCCTGTTCTCGTTCGCCAATTGCACGGAGCGCTCGTGATTCGGCCAGAGAACGGGCACGACGACGACCGGATAGAGCATGCTGCCGACGTATGCCGCGAGCGCAAGAATCGCCGCGGTCGGAACGTACCAGCGCTTGGTGCGCGCGAGCAAACGAAAGACGATGGCAATCAACGCGCCTCCGACGAGCATCGCCGTCAACGTGCCGAGCAGCCAAATCCAGAGCCACTGCGCACCGAGAACCTCCGATCGGCCGAGATCTCGATCGAGGCGATATTGCGCGTAGTTCGGTATGAGCCCGGCAACGCGAAAGACGAGTGCGATACTCGCCCCCATCGCGAATTCGACGGCGGCACTCCCTCGGATCGTTCGTCGTAGAAAGTCGCGAAGACGCGCGGCATACCCCGAACTCCAGAGGTAGAGCAATGCGAAAAATTCGACTGCCGTTGCGAGCACCCAGAACGGCAAGCGCCAGCGCAAAAGCCGTTGCGCGGCCGCACTACGTTGCGGGTCGAGCAGTCTCTCTATCGGCATCGCCAGGAGCCGCCGGTCGGAGATCGCATTGAGCTGCCGATCGAGCGCATCGGGACGAAACTCGCGTGCGAAGAGCGCATGCGGCGCGAGAGCGAGCGCGAGAAGGAAGCACGTCGCGGCGATACGCACGACCCGGGAACTGGACGACATGGGCCGGGGATTCGCCGGGTATCGCCTACCGCCTCGGGAGATCCCCATGATGGGGGACTAGCGGTAGAGCGCGGCCGCTCTTCCCTCGACGGCGAAGCTCACGCGATCCCGACCCGCGTTTTTCCCGGCGTACATCGCGCGGTCGGCCTGCTCGAGCAGCGCCGCCGCCGTCCGCGCGTCGAACGGGAACGCGGCAACGCCGATGCTCGCAGTCACCCGTAGCGGTATACCGAAGTCGTGCGAACGCACCGCATCGCAAAATTCCTGGGCTCGCTCGATGGCCAGCGTCTTGGGAATGCCGACAAACGCCGCGCAAAATTCGTCGCCGCCGTTTCGCGCGACAAAATCGGTGCGCGTTACGGCATGGGTACGCAGCAACTCGGCCATCTGTTGCAGCACGCGATCGCCGACGGCATGCCCGAAGGTATCGTTGACTTCCTTGAAGCGGTCGGTATCGATAAACCAGAGCGCGAGCTTTCCGCCCTCGCCGTTTTTCGCGAGCTCGCACGCGAGTCGTTCGCGGAAGGCCCGCGGCGTCAGAAGCCCGGTGAGCCCATCGTAAAGGCTGCGCGCGAGATCGCTTTCGCGTTCGCACGCCAACGCAAACGGAACGGCGATCTCGGCGGCGAGAGCGCAACGACGTTCGAGCGCGCTGCTGGAGAGTTGTTGCACGAATCCCAAATAGAGCACCGCAACCGGTATTCCACAGTCGAGCAACGGCACCGCGCACGCACTTCGTTCGGTCGGGAATAGCGGTGGAGCATCGGGCGACGTAAAAATCGCGTGGCGCGCCGCCCACGCTTTCGCAACCAGCGCATCGCTATCGTTCGCACGCACGCGCATATCGATTGCATGCTCAACATCGGGGCCGAAACGTTGACGGCAGCGCAATTCGTCGCCGCTGGGAACGAAGAGCAGGGTGTTCTCCCCACCCATGCATTCCTTCGCCATGCCTTCAGCGTAGGCGCGAACGACGGCCTCGGGGCCCTCGCGAATCGCGGCGACAGCCGAGCGCAGCAGCGGCAACCCGTCGCTTGGGTCGAAGTCGATTCCGCGTTCGCTTCGAGCCGACGGCACGCGAATGCCGATGCTTGCCAGGAGCGAGGGGGCGTTCCCGAAAAAGATGCTCGTCATGCAGCCTCCGATGCACGACGTTCCCGGCAGCGGGGCGAATCAGACATCCCCGCGCGAAGAGCCGAGTCGCGCCAATCAGGAAGCGCTGCGCCTGCGTTCGATCGGCGACCTTCGTGGAGCGCTTGCAGTGCTCGACGCGGCGAGCGAACAATCGCCGCCGGTTGCAGAGATTTTTTCGAATCGCGGGTTTATTGCTGCAGAGCTCGGAGAGCGGGAGCGCGCCCGTGCGTCGTACGCGCGAGCCGTCGAACTCGACCCGCATTTGCTTGCCGCGCGTCTCGGGTACGGTGCCGAACTCTACGCCGCCGGCGATCTCGAGGGAGCGCGCTCGCAGTATCGTCTCGCGCTCGGACTCGACGAAGAGAATCTCGTCGCGCATCTCGCGATGTACGAACTCGAACTCCAGCTTGGGAACCGCGTGAAGGCGCTCGCCCATCAGCGACGCGCGCTCGCCGTGCGTCAACTCTTTAGTTCGATCGCGCCGAAGGAGCAGCGACGTATTCTCGCATTCTGTGCTCCCGGCGACTGGTTTGCAAACACGCCGGTAGAATATCTTATCGATCGCGAGACAACGACGCTGCACAAGCTTTATCTTACGACGCCCGAAAAACTCGCAGCGCTGCAACTCCCCGAGTACGATGCACTTTTCAACGCCATCGGCGAATCGAGCGAGAACGTCGAAGTCCTCCTTCTCGCCGAGCTCGTCGCCAAGTTGCTCGCCCGCCCGATCGTCAACGACCCGATACGCGTGCTCGAAACCAATCGCGTACGCTGTGCGCGGCTCGCCGCGCATATCGCCGGTTGCAACGCTCCCGAAACGGTCGAACGCCTCCGTCCGGCGCTCCAGAACGAAGGAATCGCTCAGCCGACCATCGTTCGGCCGATCGATACTCACGCCGGCAAAGGCGCGCGCTTGGTCCGCAACTCCGCCGAACTTCACGCATATCTACAAGAGACCGACGGCGAGCGTTTCTTTCTCACCCCGTGGGTCGACTATGCCTCGCCCGACGGCTTCTTTCGGAAGTATCGCTTGATCGCCGTCGACGGCGAGATTTTCCCGTATCACCTCGCCATCTCGTCGAACTGGATGGTTCACTATTACAGCTCGGAGATGAAAGCGGAGCAGTGGATGCGCGACGAAGAACGCCGCTTTCTTGAAGACTGGCGCGCGGTCTTTCCCGCTGCGGCGGCAAATGCGCTCGAGCGACTCACCGAATCGTTGGGGCTCGAGTATATCGGCTTCGACTGCTCGATCGACCGCGAGGGAAAGCTGCTCTTCTTCGAAGCCGACCCGGCGATCATCGTCCATCTTACCGACGATCGCGAACTCTTCGGCTATAAATACGAACACGTGCCGAAAATTTTCCGCGCATTCGAACGCCTGATCGATCGACAGCATGCTCGACCCGCGTGATTGGGAGGCGTTTCGTGGGGCCGCACATCGCGCGCTCGACGATGCCATCGATTTTCTTCGCGACGTTCGCGAACGCCCCGCTTGGCAAGAGATGCCCGAGAGCGCAAAAGAGCGGCTGCGCGAACCGCTGCCGCGCGCCCCGAGCGATTTTTCCGATGTCTACCAAACGTTCGTAGAGCATATTTTCCCCTACACGGGGGGGAATATTCATCCGCGCTTTTTCGGATGGGTGCAAGGCACGGGCACCCCGAGCGGAGCGATCGCCGAGATGCTTGCGGCGACGATGAACTCCAACGTCGGAGGCCGTAACCACGGCGCGGTTTACGTCGAACGTCAAGTCATCGCATGGTCCCGCGATCTCTTCGGCTTTCCCTCTGCGGCTACCGGGGTACTCACCACCGGTGCATCCGAGGCGAACCTCATCGGCGTTCTCGTCGCGCGCACGCGCGCTCTCGGCGGTGAGGTGCGCGAACACGGCATCGATCCGCAACGCACGCGTATCACGGGCTATGCGTCGGCCGCAACGCACGGGTGCGTCCGCCGCGCATTCGAGATCGCCGGAATCGGCAGCGAAGCGCTGCGCATTCTCCCAACCGACGCGCGCCAACGAATCGATACGTCGGTGCTGCGGGAAGCGATCGCGCGCGATCGTGCGGCGGGAGCGCATCCGTTTCTCATCGTTGCCAATGCCGGAACCGTCGATGTCGGCGCCATCGATCCGCTCGATGAAATTGCCTCGATCGCTCGCGACGAAGGCTGCCACCTTCACGTCGATGGTGCATTCGGAGCGCTCGCGATTCTTTCAAAGAATCTGAGCGGGCGACTGCGCGGGATCGAGCGCGCCGATTCGATTGCGTTTGATTTTCATAAGTGGGCGCACGCGCCGTACGATGTCGGTTGCGTACTCGTTCGCGACGGCGATGCGCATCGCGCGACGTTCGCATCGGAGGGCCCCTACTTAACGCGCATGACCCGTGGGCTCGCGAGCGCGACGCCGTGGTTCACCGATTACATTCCCGAGCTCTCGCGTTCGTTCCGAGCGCTCAAGGTATGGTTTACGCTGAAGGAGCAGGGCACCGACCGCATCGCCGCCGCGATCGAACGCAACGTCGCACAAGCGAGCGCTCTCGGCGCGGCAATCGACGCCGATTCGCGCTTCGAACTCCTCGCCCCGGTTCACTTGAACGTCGTTTGCTTTCGCTATCGCCCGCTCGGGATCGATGACGCCGAGCTCGATGCTTTTAACGACGAACTCGTCATTCGCATTCAAGAGAGCGGATTCGCCGTGCTTTCTTCAACGAGTATTGCCGGACGGCGAGCGCTTCGCGCGTGTTTTGTCAACCACCGCACGGCCGACGAAGACGTGGAGATTCTCCTCACCGGCATCGGCGAACTCGGCGAGCGCCTCGCCCGCGAACGCGCGCTAGGGTAAGGGGCGAGCGGGGTTTCCCGCAACGCGGCCGCCCGGCTCGATATCTTTGGTCACCACGCTGCCGGCGCCCGTTAGCGCGCCGTCACCGATGGTACGCGGTGCGACGATCGAGGTATTCGAACCGATCGCGACACCGCGTCCGATTTTGGTGCGGTGCTTCTTCTTCCCGTCGTAATTACAGGTAATCGTTCCCGCGCCGATATTGCTCTCTTCGCCGATCTCGGCATCGCCGAGATACGAGAGGTGCGCAGATTTTGCGCCACGTTCGTAGCGGGAGTTTTTGATTTCGACGAAATTCCCAACGCGGTTGTCGCCGACCAGAACGGCGTGCCCCCGCACGTGTGCGAACGGACCGACCGTCGAACCGGCGCCGATCTCGCTTTCGACGATGACGCTCTCGCGCACGCTGACGTCGTCGCCGATGCGCGCGTCGGAGATTCTCGTGTGCGGACCGATCGTACAACGGGCACCGATGCTTGAGAGCAGCGATATCGAAGTCCCCGGGTAGATCACGGTATCGGCACCAATCGTTAATTCCGGCTCGAGATAGGTTGTCGCCGGGTCGACGATCGTCACTCCCGCGAGCATGTGTTGTTCGCAGAGTCGTCGATTCAAAGCCGCGCGTGCGTGCGCGAGTTCGCTCCGATCGTTGACGCCGAGCACTTCTTCGTAATTCTCCGAAACGACCGGCACGGCCGCGCGGTCCGCCTCGGCAAAAAACGCAACGGCGTCAGTGAGGTAATACTCGCCCTGCGCGTTATCATTGCGAAGCCGCGCGATCGCATCGCGAAGCGCTCCCTCCGGAAAGGCGTAGATTCCCGCGTTCATCTCCTCGATCGCGCGCTCGCTCTCGTTTGCATCGCGCACTTCGACGATGCGCGCGACGCGCTCGCCGTCACGCACGATGCGACCGAAGCTCGAGGGAAGCGGCATCCGCGCGGTGACGAGCGATGCCTCGCGATCGTTCCCGGCGGCGAGAACGCGCGCCAGCGTTTCGGCGCGCACGAGCGGCATATCGCCGTTGGTAACGAGAATGCGCGCATCGGGTCGTGGCGCCATCGCCGCCAATGCCACCTGAACGGCATGCCCCGTGCCGAGTCGCTCGCGCTGAAGAACGGTGCTCACTCCCATCGCGCGTACATGCGGATCGAGATCTTCATTCGTCACCACGACGATCTCTTCGATACCCGCTTCGCGAAGCGCGGCGAGCGCAAACCAGAGCATCGGTCGCCCGCACAATTCATGAAGCACCTTCGGCCGAGCGCTCTTCATGCGCGTTCCCTTACCGGCCGCCAGAAGGATCGCGCGCGCGTTCATGCCGGAATCTCCGCAGTCGCGGCGCCGATATTCTTCCACTCTTCTTGTTCGCGTTTCGATGGTGTGCCGAGGATCTCTAAGGTGTGGCGCAGGCGCTCGCGCACGATATCGCGCCCGAGAATCTCCATCGCATCGTAGAGCGGCACCGAGGTCGGGCTGCCCGTCACGGCGACATAAAACGGTCGCGTGAGATCGCGCACTTTGATATCCAGCGCCTGGGCGACGCGCCGAAAGAGCGCATCGAAACCCGCGCTCTCCCAGGTCCGCAGAAGATCGAGTTCGCGCTGCATCACCGCGATCGCCTTGCGTACCGTCGCAACGTCGATTTTCCCCGAAGCGAATGTCGCCGGATCGTACGTGAGCCGCCCTGCAAAGAAGAACGCGAGCAAATTCCCCATATCGGAGAGCCGCTCGATACGCGGCTGCGCGAGCGCGGCAATGCGCGCGATCCGTTCGGGCGAAAATCCCCAGGCGCCGACGCGGTCGGTAAAACTCTTGGTATCGAGTCGTTCGCGCAGATAGCGCCCGTTGAGCCAATCGAGTTTCGGCACGTCGAAGACCGGGCCGCCCAGCGAGATGCGGTCGAGCGAAAAATGTTCGACGAAGGCTGCGAGCGGAAAGAGTTCTTCACCTTCCACTGCGCCGGCGGCAAGCAATGCGAGAAAATTCAGCAACGCTTCGGGCAGATAACCCATGCGCTCGTAGAACGAGATGCTCGTCGGATTCTTTCGCTTGGAGAGCTTGCTCTTGTCCGGGTTTCGCAGCAACGGAAGATGCGCGATGACCGGCGGCGTCCACCCGAAATAGGAATAGAGCAGCAGGTGCTTCGGCGCGCTGCTGACCCACTCTTCACCGCGAATGACGTGCGTGATCTCCATAAGGTGATCGTCGACGACGTTGGCGAGATGATAGGTCGGAAGTCCATCCGATTTCATCAAGACTTGCATGTCGACATCGTTCCAAGCAATTTCGATGGGACCGCGGCGCGCGTCGTCGACCACGCAGAGACCTTCGGACGGAACGACGAGACGAACGACAAAGGGCTCTCCGGCGGCCTTACGACGCGCGATTTCGTCGGCGGGAAGCCCGCGACAGAGGCCGTCGTAGCGCGAAGGCTGTCCGGCCGCGCGTTGCGCTACCCGAAGATCGTCCAGACGCGAAGGCGTGCAAAAACACGGGAATGCATGTCCGTCGGCGAGGAGGCGGTCGACGTGCTCGCGATAGATCGCGGCGCGCTCGCTCTGGCGATATGGACCGTGCGGCCCGCCTTTATCGGGGCCTTCGTCCCAATCGATGCCGAGCCACCGGAGCGAATGAAGAATCGCGCGTTCGCTCTCGGGCGTGCTGCGCGCGCGGTCGGTATCCTCGACGCGCAGAAGAAAATCGCCGCCGTGACGCTTGGCAAATGCGTAATTTACCAGCGCGACGTAAGCCGTGCCCACATGCGGGTCGCCGGTCGGCGACGGCGCGACGCGCGTTCGTACCTTCACGTATTCCTCTTCAGCAGCAACGAATCAAACGAAAACGAAATCGGCCCGCTAGCCGACCAGCGTGCGCCGCTTACCGCAAGCATCGTTGACGAAATCGACGATCTCTTGCAACGGCGCACCAGGGGTAAAGACCGCCTGAACGCCGCGTTCGCGTAGCGCCTCGGCATCTTCAGGCGGAATCGTCCCGCCACCGAAAAACACGATATCTTCAGCCTGCTGCGCCTTGAGTTGCTCGAGAATCAAGGGGAAGAGCGTCATATGCGCCCCGGAGAGAATCGAGAGCCCGATGCCGTCGGCATCTTCCTGAATGGCGGTCTGTACGATCTGCTCGGGCGTCTGGAAGAGCCCGGTATAGATCACCTCCATGCCCGCGTCCCGCAGCGCGCGCGCGATCACTTTCGCGCCGCGGTCGTGGCCGTCGAGTCCGGCTTTTGCCACGACGATGCGTAGGGGTCGATCCATCGTTAGTTTTTCCTCCGTGTGCGCGCGAGCGCTGCGGCTTGTTCGAGAAGCTCGCGCACGCGAATCAAGGTCTTGCGGATGCGATGCCGCTCGAGTTCATTGAGTACGGTGAACGGCATTAGAAGACCGACCGTTCCGTATAGCGCCCGTAGACCGATACCATCGTATCGACGATCTCGCCCTCGGTGCAATAGGCATTGACGCAGTCGATGAGGTGGGGCATCAGGTTGTCCTTCGGGTCGGCGCAGGCCACCTTCAGGCGTTCGAGCGTTTTGGCAACCGCACCGGCATCGCGCGATTCGCGAACCGCGCGCACCGCGGCGGTCTGTTCGCGTTCGGTCTCCTCGGTAATCTTGAGGAGATCCATATCGTCGCGATCCTCGGGGCGGGTAAAGTGATTCACCCCGACGATGACGCGGTCTTTATTTTCGACCGAACGCTGATAGCGATAGCTCGCGTCGGCGATCTCTTTTTGGAAGAACCCGGCTTCGATCGCTTCGATCACGCCGCCGAACTCTTCGATCTGGTCGAAATACGCTTCTGCCTGTCGTTCCATTTCGTCGGTGAGCGCTTCGACGAAATAGGAGCCGCCGAGCGGATCGACGACGTTGGTGACGTTGGTTTCGTATCCGAGCACTTGCTGCGTACGCAACGCGATCTCGACGGATTTTTCCGTCGGCAGCGCGAGCACTTCATCCATCGAATTCGTGTGCAGCGATTGCGTTCCGCCGAGCACCGCCGAGAGCGCTTCGTAGGCGACGCGTACGATATTGTTTTCAGGCTGTTGCGCGGTCGCGCTGCAGCCTGCGGTCTGCGTGTGGAAACGCAACTGCCACGATTTCGGATCCTTCGCGCCGTACTTTTCGCGCATGCGACGGGCATAGATCCGCCGTGCAGCGCGGAACTTCGCGATCTCTTCGAAAAAGTCGATATGTGCGTTGAAGAAATACGAAAGGCGTGGAGCGAATGAATCGACGTCCATTCCGGCTTTCATGCACGCCTCGACGTAGGCGAAGCCGTCGGCGAGGGTAAACGCCAGTTCTTGGGCCGCGGTCGATCCCGCTTCGCGGATGTGATAGCCGGAGATCGAGATCGTGTTCCATTTCGGCATCTGTTCGGTACAGAATTGAATCATGTCGACGATGACGCGCATATGCGGACGCGGCGGGAATATCCATTCTTTCTGCGCGATATACTCTTTGAGAATATCGGCCTGAATCGTTCCGCCGAGCATCGCGCGCGGAATGCCTTTTTTCTCCGCAGCGGCGATATATTGCGCGACGGCGATCGCGGCGGGCCCGTTGATCGTCATCGAGGTCGTGATCTTGCCCATGTCGATGCCGTCGAAGAGCACCTCCATGTCGGCGAGCGAGTCGATCGCAACGCCGCACTTGCCGACCTCGCCGCGCGCGTGCGGCGCGTCGGAATCGTAGCCCATCAGCGTCGGCATATCGAAGGCGACCGAGAGCCCCATCTGCCCTTGCGCGAGCAAAAAGTGATAGCGTTCGTTCGTCTGTCGCGCCGTGCCGAAGCCGGCGAATTGACGCATCGTCCAGAGACGGTCGCGAAAGCCGTTGGGATGGATGCCGCGCGTGTACGGATACTGCCCCGGCCATGCGAGATCGCGCGCAAGATCGAGCCCGGCGGTGTCGGCGGGGCCGTAACAGGTCTTCAGCGGGATATCGGAGAGCGTGCGGTCGGTCGCACCCGATCCGGCGCCGCTCCGCGGGCGTCCCTTCGCCGAAGCTTGCTCCCAGGCGGCCTGCTGCGCTTCAAATTCCGGCGTGGGCTGCCCGCCGCCGGTCGGGCGATCCATCATCTTAGCCATGACCTCCCCCGTTTCGCTACAACGCCCTCGGTTTCCTAAAGCGAGGGCAGCGCAGGCGGACGGGAGATCCGGGAGGCACCCGCCGCAGGCACCCGCGGGTTCCTAAAACTCCGTAAGGACGCGCTCCGACGCCGCATAGGGATCGAGCGAAAGATCGGGGTGTGCGGCGATCGCGCGGTCGAGCCGATGCTGGAGTTTTCCAAGCGCGAGTTGCCGCACCTGATGGTTGAAGGCGGCGCGCCGTTTCCGTTCGATCTCTCCGGTCTCGAAGAGATAGGCCCGGTGCCGTTCGATCGCACTCCAGAGCTCGTCGATCCCGGTACCTTCCAGCGCCTGCGTCATCGCCAACTCCGGCACCCAGGCGCCGTACTGCAAGATCTCCATCATCGAGCGAATCTCGCGCTTGAGTTGATTGGCCATCGGGTGATCGGCTTTATTGACGACGAAAATATCGGCGATCTCCATGATGCCGGCTTTGAGCACTTGAATCGAATCGCCGCTTCCCGGTTGCAACGCAACCAGCGTGCTCTGCGCGAGTTCGGCGATCTCGATCTCGCTCTGTCCGACGCCGACGGTTTCGATGATGATGACGTCGAGCCCGAAAGCATCCATCAACAACACCGCATCGCCGGTCGCTCCGGAGACGCCGCCGAGATGGCCGCGCGCCGCCATCGAGCGAATGAATACGCCTGGATCGACGAAGTGCTCGGAGAGCCGAATTCGATCTCCAAGCAGCGCTCCGTGGGAGAACGGCGAGGATGGATCGACGGAGATCACGCCGACGCTCTTTCCGAGGCTCCGCGCTTTCTTCACGAGCGCCGAGGTCAGCGTCGATTTACCGACACCCGGCGGGCCGGTCAGGCCGATCGTCAACGCCTTGCCGGTGCGCGCGTAGAGCGCGCGCATCAACGAGGCGCCGTCGCCGGATTCAGCACGCGTAATCGCCCGCGCGAGCCCGCGCGGGCGACCGGCATCGAATTCTACAAGCAGGCTATCGAGGCTGAGCATCTCGCCGCCTTCGGTGCTATCCGTCGCTCGCGGGCACCTGCCGCGCGCCGCTATTTAACCATGCTGCAGCGTGATGCTGCCGTTCACCGTCGAGAGACTCACGCGACCGGGACCATCTCCATCTCCGAAAGGATTGGTGACGCGGCCGTTCACCGTCGAGGCCGAGACGCGCCCGTTGAAAGATCCGGCGATGCTCACCGCAATCGAGCCGTTCACGCTATTTGCGCTGACCTCCGGTGCCGCAGCCGGAAGCGTGAGATCGAGCGAACCATTGACGGTCGAAGCGTGAACGTTCGCACTGCCGCGCGCCGAAATACTGCCGTTGACGTCGGAGAGCGAGAGGCGCGCGTGGACGCCGCGCACCTGAATCCCGTCATCGGTATTGAAAAGATCGAGTTCGTTGCCGTTCGGTACGCGCAACTCGACCTTCACGAAGGCGTTCGGACGCGACCATGACGACGGGCGGAAGGCGTTGCGCACGCTCGACCAGATCGATCCGCGACCCTTCGGTTGGTCTTTGAGGACGACGGCGAAATGCGCGCGACCGGGCTTGCGCAAAATCTCAACATTCGCGGCGTCGGGCCCCGAAACGTGCGCCGTAATCTCGACGCGAGCGGTCGACGCGCCGACGGCAATGATCTCGCAGGAGACGTTTGCCGTCGAGCAATCGAAGACGACGCGCTGCGTTCCCGCGACGCTCGCCGTTTGCTTCAGCGTGCGCTCGGCTGCCCCGCGCGCGATTCCTACGGCAGCTGCGCCGAGCATCGCCGCCAGAGCGATGGTGCGAAGCAAGGTACTGCTATCGAGCGATCGTGTAGCGTTCATGTGTCAACCTCCGCTTACACTACGCGGCAGCTGACGGAATGTTTCAGGGGCCGGTACGCACCACGATATTGCCCGAGAGCGACTGAAGATCGAGACGCCCCTCCGAAAATCCGCTATCGAGCGGATTGCTGAGATTCCCCTCCAACGTCCGCGCGCTCACCCGCCCGGTAAATCCGCGCGGAACCGTGAGCTCGATGTTCCCGCTCTCGGTGCGCACGCGAGCGTCGGGCCAAATGCCGGGAAGCAACCGCAGCGTGACGGCGCCGGCAACGGTCATCGCCTCGATCTTCGAACAACCGGAGATTCCGAGTTGCATCGACGCGACGTTGAACGTGCATGCACCGCGGAGTCCGCTCACGTCGTAGGAACCGACGATACCCGTTCCCTCGATCGATGCGGCGATCGGCAGATATAACCGCGCGCGAATGTAGGCGTGCGCTTTCGACCGCGATGCATAGCGATTATCAACGCTGAACCAAAAATGCGGCGAGCGTCGCGATCCGGTGACATGGAGGTGCACGAGTTGCGCCTTCGGCCCCCAGAGTACGCCTTTGAAGAGCGCGTTCGGCTGCGCCGTTGCGACGATGTGGACGTAACACGCGACGAAGCCACGCCCGCAACTCACCCGCACGACGGCATTCGGGCGCACGATCATCGAGCCATGTATCTGGTAACTCTTCGGCAATGCCGGCCCCTTCGGTTGCACGCGCGGTGCCGGGTGGACGCCGTGCGCCATAAAAAAGTTTTCCAGGCGCCGAAAAAAATTCGGCGGCCGTGTGGGCGCAGGGGAGGGGACCGGGCTCGGCCCGGGAGTTATGCCGACCAGGAGCAGCGCGAAGACGAGCGCAAAGCGGCGATGAACCATGCAAGGCTCTTCGCGACCTGGACGCCGCACCTTTGCCGCCGCCGCCGCACTCGCCGCTGCTTTTTTTGCGAGCCCTCGCCCCTCGGCGGCGGCGCAGAAGCTCGGCCCGGTGCGCGAGGTGCGCATCGACCGCATCGTCCGCTACGTGATGCGCGACCGCTCGATTCCAGGGCTCTCGCTCGGGATCGCGCGCGCAGGCGTTCCCCTCTACCTGCGCGGCTTCGGCGTCACGCGGGTAGGTGGCGAGGCCCCGGTCACACCGCAGACGATCTTTGCAATCGGTTCGCTGACGAAAACCTTTACCGCCGCGGCAACGCTCCTCGCCCTTCGTTCCGGGGCGCTCGCATTCTCATCGCCGCTCCCCGACGACCCCGCCGCCGACGTCGGCGATGCGTTAGCGATGGCAGCCGGCCTCGCCGATTACGCAGATCTTCCCGGCTTCTCGGCTTCACGCCGCGAGCCGGTCGCGGCGCTTGCCCTCTACGATGCGGCGTTGCGTGCACCGCGCGCGTTTGCACCCGGTACTCGCGCTGCGTATTCGAACAGCGATTACCTCGCGCTCGCCCTCGCGATCCAACACGCCGAACGGCGCCCCTATGCATCTTTTCTGCAGCGCGCGATTCTCGAACCGCTGCACCTCGATGCGACGGCGGTTGCCTGGCCCGCATTTGCAGCGGTTGCCTCGACTGCACGCGGCAACGTTCCCGCGGGAACGCCGACGCTCGGTTTCGGCACCGCCGATCTGTCGTCGAACGTCCCCGATTTACTCCGCTGGTACGCCGCATTTTTCGGCGGCCGCGTTCTCTCCGATAAATGGCTCGCGGCAACGCTGCCGCCGGTCGCGCTACGCCATGGCGGTACGAGTGCGTACGGCGACGGTGTTGTGGCCGCGCGCTTTTTTGGTCGCTCGGCTTGGCTGGTTCGCGGGTATGTTGCGGGGTATTCGAGTATAGCGGTGCATCTCCGACGAGAGGACCTCGACCTGGTGATCCTAACCAATGCCGACCGCGTCGATCTCACTCCGCTGGCGCGCAGCATCGTTGCCCGCGTGCTCGACATTCGCGACCCGCTGCGGTGAGGGCACGCCGCGCCATCACGTGGGCGCTCCTCGTTGCGTTCTGTTTTGCGGTGATTCCGCGACCGGCGTCGGCCTGGCAATTGATCGTGCCGCTGACCGGACACCGGCGGAAGAGCATCGATCCGCGCACGCTCTTCCACACGCTGTTAACCGATTTTTTTCCGCAGTCGGACGGCACGACCTACGTCCAGACCGGTGATATTCCGGCGATGTGGCTACGCGATTCGGCGGCGCAAACGATTCCATATATTCCGTTTGCCCGCTACTACGAACCGGTTCGGGTTCGCGTCCGCGGCGCGCTTGCCCGCGAAGCGCTCGATATCGAGACCGACCCATATGCAAACGCGTTCCAAGCCGATTTTCATATCTGGGAGCGCAAGTGGGAGATCGATTCGCTCGCCTGGCCGGTGCTTTTAGCGTGGACCTACTACAACGAAACGCACGACCGCAGCATCTTCACGCCCTCGCTGCATCGCGCTTTCTCGACGATCGTGACCACCTACGACTGCGAACGTCGGCACGCAACTTGCAGCACCTACCACTATCCGTACGCCGTCCCGACACATCGCGCCTACAACCCCAATACCGGCATGATTTGGAGCGCGTTTCGCCCGTCGGACGATCCGGTTGTTTTCCGATAC
>DAIBFU010000004.1:0-33744 GCA_027422105.1 Vulcanimicrobiota bacterium
CCATCGCGATCGCGCAGAACGACTCTTAAGCGCTCACGATCTCTGAATCGAATTTACAGCAGATTTGGGACTTGACTTTCCGGCGCTCGAACTCCATGGGCGAGAGGCTTCCTCGCACCGTATTTCGGCGCCGTGGGTTATACCAACCCTCGATAAAATCGAAGATTGCGACCTCCGTTGGACTAGATCTCTTCATGCGGCCAGCGATTTCTATGGAGCGGGCGCATTTTCGTAGCATGATAGAAATTCCTCGGGCGTCATTCCGTTCAGTGCACTGTGCGGGCGACCGGAGTTGTAGCGTTGGCACCAGTCTTCGGCTGCCGCGCATGCCTCGAAGATCGTCCGAAATCGGTTTGGCATGAGCAGCTCATCGCGGACACGCGAGTTGAAGGACTCGATGAAGGCGTTTTGTGTGGGCTTACCCGACTGGGTGAACAGGATCTCGACGCCATGCTCGGGCGCCAACGTTTCGAGCGCAGAGGCGATGAACTCGGGGCCGTCATCAACGCGCAAGGATTTCGGATATGCGTGTTCGCGTACTGCCTCATCAATCGCCCGGACAACCGACGCGCTCGGATACGAGAATGCTGGGTCGACGGCCAGCGCATAGCGGCTGCGCTCGTCGAGGAGCGTCAATGAACGAAATACGCGCTCATGAAGAAGCCGATCGGAGGCTCGCGGCGGATCCGATGGCGCGGTTCGGCGTTTGCGGTAGGCTTTGTATCGTCGAATTTGCCGATGGCATTCCGGTGGATCCGGAACGACATGCCGTGAGGACACTCGTTGCGAGCAACGACATAGGCACCGATCGGGGTTTTAGAAATTTCACGAATTCTTTCGCTGTTCGCGGTTGCATAAAAAGCGTTGCAACAGCCCGCTGCGCTCGACTCTTCTCAACTCAGGGGGGCACCTTTACGTCAAGGAAACTTTTCCCTCGAAGGGCGAGGGGATACCGATGCCACGCGAATGTTCCCGCTGCTTGCCAGCCGCACCGGGAGTATGCGATCCGTCGGATGGCAAACGCTTTGCGTCTCAGTAAAGAAGGTGGGAAAGGTACCGCCGCGAGATACGGCTGTTTGTTGCACACCGATTTGCCGTACAATCCTCTATACCTAGTAGAGGGGCGCTTCCCAGGCCGATTTGCCCCACCGAGCGGCCGGGGCAGGCTCGCGAAAGCGAACGACCGCGAGCCGGGTAGCGTTCTATCGGGGAGGCGCCCAGAAGGCGTCGAAGCCCCGGGTTGGGACGATTACTGAAAGGAGTCTATCTATCTTCATGTCATTCAAGCCAATCGCACTGCTTGCTGCAGCGGCGATCGTCACCGGCACCTTTGCCGGTGCCCTTCATGCCGAGGCGGCCCAGGCGACCAAAGCCGTCGCGCATGCCGAAGGGGCGCGGACGATCGACGTAACGGCGAGCCGTTATGAGTTTGAACCCGAGACGATTACCCTTCATGAAGGCCAACCGGTGACGTTGCGGCTCACCAGCAAGGATGTCGCCCATGGGATCGCCGATACGGATCTCGGTATTCCCAACACCGTCATTCTGAAGGGCAAGACGAGCTCCGTCACCTTCACCCCGAAAAAACTCGGAACGTTCAAGGTGCACTGCTCGGTCTTCTGCGGCGTCGGCCACGCCGGAATGGTGCTGACGGTCAAAGTTATCAAGTAACCTCCGCGAAGCAGCAACCACAAAAAGAACGGGCCCCCGAATCTCGGGAGCCCGTTCTTTTCTCGCGACGCTTACCGTGGAGATCTTAGTGGTTCTTCCACCACGGACCGCCCCAGAGCAATTGATAGCTCCAGACCGGCGTTCCGCCGACCGTCATGGCATCTTCGACCGTGAACACGACGTTCGGTTGGATGTTGACGGCGAGGTCGCCGATGTAGTAATTGCCGACAGTACCCATGCCGTCGTTGGTGGTGTCGTAACGCAGATCGACGTTCGCCATCTTCGGAACGACATTGTAGATCGCTTCGAGCGAATACGCATGGCTCTGCGACGAGACAGCCGGCGAGATATCTTGCGGGTTGTTATCGTTGCCCTGCAGATCGACGCCGAGCAACATGTAGCGCGGGCCGGTGTAGGAGACGAGTCCGCCGATGCGCGAGTAGCTATCTTTCGCACCCGAGGGTAACGGCGTCGTGCCGCCTTCGAACGCGATGCCGCCCGACCAACGGGTTTCCGGCCACATGTACATCAACGATCCGACGACCGACTGACCGACGGCACCGGCAGCGGCGTTATCCGTATCGCTGTCGTAGGCCGTTTCGATCGGGCCTTCGTTGGTCATGTAGGCGACGTTGCCGATCAGCCCCTTCGAGCCGATCTGCGTGTACGATGCGCCCCAGCGATTGTCGCCGACGCCGACGCCGTTATTGCCGACGCCGAGTGCCGCGAAGGAATATCCCGAGAGCGAGAGATTCATCGCGACCCACGGTGCGAAGAACGGAGTCGGGAACATGCCGACTTGGAAGCTGCCGTTGCCGTGGCTGAGCCCGTTATAGGCGATCCAGCCTTGATCGATCGAGCCTGCGGGCATACCGCCTTCGACGATCGGCACCGACGCGTAGTAGGTGAAATCTTTTCCGAGGTAACCCGCGCTGAGCAGGTCGATCACACCGACCATAACTTTGTTTCCGAAAGTCGGATCGGCAACGCTCGACTTGTTGAGCGTAAACTCAAGCGCGACGGGAAGGTGTTTGTTGTTCTCCATCTGTGCGTGTGCGTCGAGGACGCGCGCGAAGTTCGTCGCCAGCACGTAGCGGCCGGTGGCGTTGAGATTGGGAACAGAGGTGTGGCACATCTGGCAGCTGACGCCGCCCTGTGCGTTTGCGAAGAGCGGGATGGCGCTCGCGGGGCGCGCCGAACCGAGGATGGCAAAAGCCATCCCCAGTGCGACGATCAATCCGCTACGACCGATTTTTAAATTCATTGTTTTACTATCACCGTTAGCTTCATATTCGCGTGATTAAGACCGCAGAAAATCGCGCAAGGAAGAACGTAGGTGCCGGCCTTCGTTGGGGTCACGGCGACGGTAACGGTCTTGCCCGGTTGAATGCGGGTGAGCGGGATGTGGAGCCGATTAGAAACGAGTCCGTGCACTCCTCCTGACGAGGTCAGGTGCAGGGTGGTCGTTTTGCCGACATACATCACGATCTTGCTAGGTGTGAATTTGCCGTCCGAACTGGCGACGATTTTCGTAGCACCAGCGGCTGCGACGTCATTGGTGACGCCGGCTGCGCCGGCGGGGCGGGCTCCGGCGCCAAGGGCGACGAGAGCGAGCGTTGCGATAAAGGTGGTAAGCGTGCGTTTCATGAGTTCCTCCTGTGAATCGCATGCTACGCGCCGCATACGAAGACGATATGAGGCCTCGGGGAACAGGCTGGGAAGAAGTGGAGAAGTGGAGAGGGGTCGACGATGGGGCAACCGTACCTACCTACCGCTTTGGAGAAAAAACGTGTGGTCGTCACTGGACTCGGGGCCGTGACGCCGTTAGGGAATACCCGGGATGATTTCTGGCGGCGCGTGACCGCCGGCGATTCGGGCGTCGGCCCGATCACGGCGTTCGATGCGACCGCCTTTACGACGCGAATCGCCGCCGAGGTGCGCGATTTCGACAGCGACGCATTGCTCGGGCGCAAAGAGGCGCGAAGGATGGATCGCTTCACGCAGTTTGCGATGGTCGCGGCAAATGAGGCGATTGCCGACGCTGCTTTGCCGAACGACGAAGCGACGAAAGAGCGCATCGGCGCGGTCATGGGCAGCGGCATCGGCGGCATCATCACGTTTTGGCTCGAATCGGAAAAGGCGGCGGCTGCAGGAACGTGGTCGCGCTGCTCGCCGTTCTTCATTCCAATGTTGATGGCGAATGCCGGCCCGGCGCATATTTCGATGGCCCACGGGTTCCGCGGACCGATTTTTTCGGTCGCCAGCGCCTGTGCAAGCGCGAACGACGCAATGGCGATTGCCTATCGCAACGTTGCGAACGGCGAAGCGATCGCCGTGGTGACCGGCGGCAGCGAGGCCTGCGTCACGCCGCTTTCAATCGGCGGATTCTGTTCGATGAAAGCGATGTCGACCCGAAACGATGAACCGACGAAGGCCTCCCGGCCGTTCGATAGAGATCGCGACGGATTTGTTTTAGGCGAAGGTTCAGGGGTGCTGATCTTCGAGGAATACGAACATGCGCGGGCGCGCGATGCGCGGATCTATTGCGAAGTACTCGGCTACGGCGAATCCGCCGACGCGTACAATCTCGTCGCCGTCGATCCGGATGGCCGAGGCGTCAAGCTCGCGTTCGAGCGTGCAATCGCGCAATCCGGAATCGCTCGCGATGAAGTCGATTACATCAATGCGCACGGAACCTCGACGCCGATCGGCGATCCGGCTGAATCGAAAGCGATCGAAGAGACGTTCGGCGAGCGGGCCGCCAAGATCGCCGTGAGTTCGACAAAATCGATGCACGGCCACGCCCTTGGTGCCGCCGGCGGAATCGAAGGCGTTGCGACGGTCCTTGCCGTCGCCAACGATCTCGTGCCTCCGACGATCAATTACGAACATCCCGATCCCGAATGTCGGCTCGATTACGTCCCCAACGTCGCGCGAAAAATGACGGTGAACATCGCATTTTCGAACTCCTTCGGCTTCGGCGGTCACAATAGCGTGTTGGTCTTCGGCAAAGTTCGGTAGTTTGCGATGGCCGGTGAGGCGCGGCGCCGCCGCGTGCGTGCATGGTTGCGCTTGGCGGGAATTCGCAGTATCGGGGAACTCGGGCAGATCGAGCTCGCTTTACGGCACGGATCCTTCGCGCGCGAGCGCGGTGGAGAGAGCAACGAGCGGCTCGAGTTTCTCGGTGACTCGGTGCTTGGGTTCATCGTCGCGACCTGGCTCTACGAGATGTTTCCAACGCAAACCGAAGGCGAATTAACGCTGCGCAAAGCGCAGATCGTGAAAGATGAAGCGCTCGCCGTCACCGCGGCGCGGCTCGGCTTCGACGACGCCATCGAGTTGGGCGTCGGCATGCGCAACGCCGGCGGGAGCGAGAACGCATCGATCCTCGCCAATACCTTCGAGGCATTCGTCGCCGCGCTCTTCCTTCAATTCGGCATCGAGGCCGCGCGGAAATTCGTGCTCGACCAGCACGTCGCTCGGGTCGATCTCGATCCGCTTGCGCTTGTCGACCCAAAGACCCGCCTACAACAATACACGCAGGCGCACGCCCTCGGGCTGCCCTCGTACGACGACCGCGGCGAGGGGACGCCGCAGCGCCCCGCATTTACCTCGACCGTTGTGATCGACGGGCGCCCCCTGGGAAGTGGGAGCGGCACGTCGAAACGAGCGGCCCAGCAAGCGGCTGCGACAGCCGCGCTTCGCACGCTGGAAAGCGCTTCGGGCTCGCAAGGAATTTCGTGAAACTCAGGAAGATCAAGGCGTTTGGATTTAAAACATTCGCCGATGCAATAACGCTCGATTTTGCGGGCGGAATCACCGGTATCGTCGGGCCGAATGGTTCGGGGAAATCGAATATCGTCGACGCATTTCGTTGGGTATTAGGCGAGACCAGCACGCGCAGTCTCCGCTCCGACAAGCTCGAAGGCGTTATTTTCGCCGGAACCGATAAGCGAAAACCCCTTGGCCTCGCCGAGGTCTCTCTGACGTTTGACAACACCGACGGCCGCCTGGCGACGGATTTTCGCGAAGTCGAAATCACGCGCCGCACCTATCGCGCCGGCGAAAGCGAATATTTTATCAATCGCTCGCAGGTACGCTTGCGCGATATTCACGATCTTTTGATGGGCACGGGGCTCGGCCCGGGTTCGTATTCGATCGTCTCGCAAGGACAGATCGACGCGATCCTCACCAGCAAACCCGCCGAACGCCGCGCACTCTTCGAAGAGACGGCGGGGATCAACAAATTTCTCGCTCGCAAAAACGAATCGCTGCGGCAACTCGAAAAAACCGAACACAACGCGATCCGCATCAACGATTTAATTGCCGAGATCGAAAAGCGCATTCCGGAGCTCGAAACGCAAGTGCGGCGCGCAAAGCGCTACCGCAAAGTGCAGGCGCGGGTGCGCGACCTGGAGATCCTCTCGTATCTTCGCGCGAGCGCATCGCGCCGCGCAGAACGAGCGCATCTTGCCGAGGACAGCGCGCGCATCGAAGAACGCCGCGGCAATGCGGCTGCAAGCGCAGCGAGCCTGGGCGGGCTGTTCTCGGAGGTGCGCAATAGGCTCTACCAGGCCGATCTCGCGCTGGAAGATTTGCGAGCGAACGCACAGGAACGCAGAAGCGAACTCGCACGCGTCGAAGCAGACTATGCCGCAGCACTCGCGCGCCGCGAGGCGCTCGAAGCGCAGGATACGCAGACCTCGGCCGATGTCGAGCGCGTCGCCCGCGAGCGGGAGGAGCTCGGGGCGACCATCGCGCGGCTTGAAGCCGAGATCGGACCGCTCGTTACCGAACTCGAAGCCGCTCGCGAACGCGAGCTTGCCGCACAAGCATCGCTCGCACAGGCGCGCGCGCAACTCGACGCGATCTTCACGCGCTTGCGCGAGGTCGAGGCCGACGCCGCACGCGAAGCGACTGCGCGCGCCGAACGTCGAGCGCAGGGCGAGAGCCTGCGCGGCGAGATCGCGCGGCTCGAAGGTGAGATCGCCGAGGATGCGACACGTCTCGGCGGGCTCGAACATTCAGTCGACGAGAGCACGCATCGCTACGCGCAACACGAAAGCGCGCTCGCCCACGCCGAAGAGCAACAACGCGATGCCCGTGCCGCAGTAGAGAGCGCGCAAGCGGCCCACGCACAGGCACAGAGCGCAGCGGCCGCGGCCACGGCATCGCTGCGCGAGCATGCCGGTGAGGTGAAGGCTGCCGAATCGCGCCTGCATACCATCGAAGAGCTCGAAAATTCGCTGGAAGGGCACGTGCCCGGAACGCGCGCGGTGATGGAAGCGAAGCAACGCGGAGAACTCGGCGGCATCGAAGGCATCGTCAGCAATCTCATCACCACCGACGAAAAATACGCGCGCGCGATGGATATCGCGTTCGGCGCGCGGCTTTCGAACATCGTGACCACGAGCTCCGAAGATGCCGAGCGCGGCATCGATTTTCTCAACGCACGCGAAGCCGGGCGAGCGACTTTCTTGCCGCTCGATACGCTCTCGGCCCGCGATGCCCGCACGATGACTTCGGAATTGAGTTCGATTCCCGGCGTGATCGATTACGCACATCGCCTCGTGCGGACCGACACGCGCTATGAAGGCGTCGTTCGTTTCCTCGTCGGCAACGTGCTGGTCGTCGACACGCTTCAGACCGGTATCCACTTAGTACGCGAACGCAAGCTGCGCGAGACGATCGTGACGCTGAGCGGCGAGCAGATTACCGGCGGTGGGGCGATTACCGGCGGCCGCTTCCAACGCGAGCGTTCGCTGCTTTCGCGGCGCGTTGCGGCGCAAACCCTTCGCGGGCAGCTCGATGCAATGCATGCGACCCTGCGACGGCTCGAAGCCGAGGCGAGTGCTTGCGCGGAGCGGATCAATAGCGCCGCGCGCAGGCTCGACGAATCGCGCGAGGCCTCCAACGCCTGCGACGTTCACGTAACGGAGTTGCGCGGGGAGCTCGCTGCGCTCGGGGCTACGCTCGAGCGAACGAATGCCGAGGTGGGCACGGTGCGCGCGCATATCGAGGAGCGGCGCGGTACCCTCGCGGTCGCGCGCCAACGCGCGGTTGCGCTTGGCGACGAAACGACTTCGCAAGCCAGCGGTGACGAAGAGCGCGAACGGCTCGAAGCGGAGCTTGCGCAGGCTCGCGCGGGCATCGCGCGTTCCGAAGAGCAGCAACGCGAAGCGACGCAGATTGCGGCCGCCTTACGCGAACGAAATGCCGCGTTGCATGCCGAGCGAGATGCAGCGGCTGCGCGGTTGGGAATGCTCGACCAAAATCAGGAGCGCGCACGCGATGCACGGGAGCGCATGCTCGCCGAGATTGCCACGCTCGCCGACGAAACGCGGCGCCTGCATGCCCATGCCGAAGGCTTGCGCGGCGGCGTCACCGAGATCGACGCCCGCCTGGAGACCGCTCGACGCGAACGCGAGCAACTCGCCGCGCGTCAGGCACAGCTCGAGGGCGAACTCAAGCAAGCGGAGTTCGAGGAGCGCGAAGCATCGCACGAAGGCGAGCGCGTGCGGACGCGCCTCGCCGAGATCGATGCAGAGTTGGGAATGCTGGTGGCGCAGTTCGCCCAGAATCCCGCCGGCGATGAGGAATGCGCCGATGTCGCCGCGCGCTACGCAGAGCAGGGAGACGAAGTCGTTGAGGAGTTGCCGCGCTTCCGCGACGAGTTGGCGCGCTTAAGCGCGAATGTCAATCTCAATGCCGAAGCGGAGAGCGAAGAACTCGCAGCTCGCGATCGAGAGCTCCGACAGCAGCTTGAGGACGTGATGAAGGCGCGCGAAACGCTCCTCGAGTCGATTCGCGAGATCGAAAAACAGACACAAGTTCGTTTCAATGAAACGTTCGAAAAAGTCGCCGAGGCCTTTACCGAGAGTTTCGATCGCCTCTTTCCGGGCGGACAAGCAAAGATGTGGCAAACGAACCCTGAGAATATCTCGGAGACCGGTATCGAAATTTCCGCACAACCACCCGGCAAAAAAGCGATGCCGCTCGCCGCGCTCTCCGGTGGAGAACGCGCGATGGTGGCAGCCGCGCTGATCTTCGCGCTCATCAAAGTGAAGCCGTCGCCGTTCTATCTGCTCGATGAAATCGATGCCGCTCTCGACGATGCCAACGTCGAACGTCTTTCGCAGATGGTGCGCGATCTTCAGGGCGATTCGCAGATGATCGTCGTCACCCACAATCGCAAAACCATGGAGATCGCCGATCGTCTCTACGGCGTTTCAATGGCGGAGCCGGGCGTGAGCTCGATCATCTCCGCCGAGCTCACGCCGGATCCGGAGCTCGCACTTGCCTGAACGTTCGCGCGAAGCCGCACTTTTCTCCGTCTCCGATAAACGCGGTGTCGAGCAGGTCGCGCTTGCGCTGCACGCGCGCGGCGTAACGATCTATGCAACCGGGGGAACGCGGAGCTATCTCGTCGACCACGGCATTCCGGCACAGGATGTCGAAGCGCTAACCGGCTTTCCCGCGCTTTTCGGCGGACGCGTGAAAACATTGCATCCGAAGGTCTTCGGCGCGATTCTCTACGATCGTACGGCCGAAGACCATCTTGCGCAGATCGAACAATATGCGATGCCGAGCATCGTTGCCGTGGTGGTGAATCTCTATCCATTCGAGGCGACCGTTGCGCGCGAAGGCACGACGCTGGAAGAAGCGATCGAACAAATCGATATCGGCGGCGTTGCGCTCTTGCGTGCCGCAGCAAAGAATGCGGCGCATGTCGCGGTACTCACCGACCCGTCGCAGTACCCGAACTATCTCGCAGCGCTCGAAGGCGGAGAGGTTCCAAACGGGCTACGGCGACGGCTTGCCGTCGCGGCGTTCGAACGCACGGCTTCATACGATATCGCGATCTCGCACTATCTCGCGACGAAGGGTGAATTGCTGCCCTCCGATCTTCCCGGCGCGCTCACGCTTGCGCTGCCGCTCACGCAACGTTTGCGCTACGGAACCAATCCGCAAGAACGCGCGGCGTTTTATCTCGAGCGCGAAGATCGCTTGCCCGAGCAATTGCACGGGAAAGCGCTCTCGTATAATAATTTGCTCGATTTGGATGCGACCTTACGGCTGCTCTCGCGAGCGGCGCTCGGTGCCGAATATGGGAGCGAACGCGAACGATTCGTGCGCGCCGCCGTCGTGAAGCATACCGTTCCGTGCGGTGTCGCGCAGCGCTCGACCGTTGGGAAAGCGGTGCGCGATGCGATCGCCGCCGACCCGGTCTCGGCATTCGGCGGAATCGTCGCGACCGATGCGCGGCTCGATGCCGTGGCGGCGCGTGCGCTTGCTGAAGTCTTTCTCGAGATCGTCGCCGCTCCCGAATACGACGATGAAGCGCTCGAAATTTTACGGAAGAAGAAAAACCTCCGCATCATGCGTTTTGCGCCGACGCTTCCCGACGAACTCGCCGCGGAGCTGCGCGTGCGCTCGGCGCTCGGCGGCGTCCTCGCCGAAGAGAACGATCCCACCGCCGAACCGGAGCGCTGGAAGGTCGTGAGTAAGCGCGCGCCCGACGACCGAGAGTGGCACGACCTCGCTTTCGCCTGGGATATCGTGCGCCACGTGAAGAGCAACGGCATCGTCATCGTTAAAGGCGGCACGACGCGCGGCATCTGCGCGGGACAGACCAACCGGGTCAGTGCGGTGCAAATTGCAGCGCATCGCGCGGGGGAGCTTGCGGTGGGCGGCTCGTGCGCGAGCGATGGTTTTTTCCCGTTCGCCGATGGGCTCGAAGCGGCGATCGCCGCCGGCGTCACGGCGGTTATCGCGCCGGGCGGCAGCGTTCGCGACGCCGAGGTCATCGCTGCGGCGGATCGCGCCGGTATCGCGTTGGTGTTTTCCAGCTATCGATACTTCTTGCACTAGAGGGAACGCTCAACGCGTGTTTTTGTGTCACCCCGAGTAGGTGGCGTAGCCACCAATTTTTGTGTCACCCGAGTAGGTGGCGTAGCCACCAATTTTTGTGTCACCCCGAGTAGGTGGCGTAGCCACCGTATCGAGGGGCGCACGTTACGCTTGCTGCGCCTCGATACGGCGCGTACCGCGCCTACTCGGCGTGACAGGGCTCGGGCGGCGGGAGAGAAACTCAAACCAATTTCGGTCGGTTAGACCGATGTAGAGGTCGCGTTGAGCCGAGGAACTCTCCACAGTGAGAACGTACGGGGCCTTTCCCAAAAAACATGCCGAGCGAGCGACGCGGAGGGGATATCGATGCCACGCTTCCTACACACCTCGATTTTCGTCAACGATATGAACGAATCGATCGCTTTCTACACCGAGAAACTCGGGTTGAAGCTGCTCGACGGGCCGTTCCATTATCCGGGGAACGCCGATATGGCGTTTGTCGGGAATGATTGGAACGCCTATATCGAGCTGGTCTTCGATCTCGAAGAGCATCCGCCGTATGAACTCGGCAATCGGTACGAACACCTCGCGCTGGAAGTTGAAGGCGAACTCGCCCCGTACGTTGCGAGCCTCCGCGAGCGCGGCGTCACGGTACTCAAAGATGTCTACAAGTCGCCCGGTGGAACGCGAGCGATTGCTTTTATCGCAGACCCGAACGGGATTCCCATCGAGCTCCTTGAGCCCAGGCGCGCCAAAACGCTCGGGTAGCGCGCCGACGAGCGCTCAGGCATGAATCGGAGCGGAGCGTTGCGAAACCGCCCTCCCGATGCCCAGCCCGATCCTCGCTCCCCGCGGCACCTACGACCTGTTGCCGCCGGCCTCAACGCTCCGTGCGAATCTCGAAGCGCGGATGCGTGATGTCGCAACGAGCTTCGGCTACAGCGAAATTCGCACGCCGATCTTTGAAGCCACCGAACTCTTCGAACGCGGTGTCGGCGAAGGCACCGATATCGTCGAAAAAGAGATGTACACCTTCGTCGATAAGGGCGAACGTCGTATGACGTTACGTCCCGAGTTTACGGCGCCGGTGGTGCGCGCAGCGCTCGAACACAAACTCTTTACCGCAGGCCCGCAACGTTTCTTTTACGTCGGCCCGATTTTTCGTTACGAACGACCGCAGAAGGGACGCTATCGACAGCCGCATCAATTCGGTGTGGAATGTTACGGTTATGCCGAGCCTGAAGCCGACGTCGAAGTCATTTCGTTGGCCTGGCAACTCGTGCGTTCGCATGGAATTGCCGATGCGCGATTGCAACTCAACAGCATCGGGGATGCTGCCTGCCGCGAACGCTATCGTGAGGCGCTTCTGGCGTTTTTGCGTCCGCTTGCATCGACGCTCTCCGAAGATTCACAACGTCGATTGGAACGTAACCCGCTACGCGTTCTCGACAGTAAAGATCCGCGCGACGGCGAGGCGGTGAAGAACGCGCCGCGCATGCTCGATCACCTGTGCGGCCCCTGCAAAGAACACTTCGGCACGGTGCAAGCGTTACTCGACGCGCTTGAAATTCCGTATGATGTGAATCCGCAAATCGTCCGCGGTCTGGACTACTACACGCGCACGGTCTTTGAGATCGTTTCGAATTCGTTGGGCGCGCAAAGCACCGTCTGCGGCGGCGGGCGCTACGACAATCTCGTTGCCTCGCTCGGTGGCCCCGATGTGCCGGCGGTGGGTTTTGCGATGGGCATCGAACGATTCGAGATGATCCTCTCCGCGGCCGGTTCGATGCCCGATACGGCGCGTCGCGGCGTCCAAGCGATCGCGCTTGGGGTGCAGGCGCGCGCGCGGCTGCTGCTGCTCGCACAGCGTCTGCGCGAGCGCGGAATCGCCGTCTTCATGGATTTCGCCGACCGTAAAATCCCCGCACAGTTCAAGCTCGCCGAACGAAACGGCGCGCGCGCGGGGCTCATCCTCGGGAGCGACGAACTGGAAAAGGGAGAGCTCGTGGTGCGCGATCTCGTCGAGCGCAGCGAAACCCGGATCGCCATAGACGATATTGAAGAAATTGCAGCCGCTCTGCAACGAATGGGAGTGTAATGGAACAAGATTTTGAAGCGATCGAACGACTTATTGCGGTCATGGAGCAGCACGATCTCGACCGCATGAAGGTTCGCGTCGGCGAAACGCTCTATGAACTCGTTCGTCGCGAAGCGGCCGCACCGGTAGTAACGCAGATCGGCCACGTTCCCGCACCGGTGCTCGAAGGCTCAGCTCCCGCGCCGGTCGCCGGCCCGCCCAAAAACGTCAAACGGGTGAGCGCGCCGCTTACGGGAGTCTTCTATCGTTCTTCGTCCCCGGATTCCGCTGCGTTCGTCAACGAGGGACAACGCGTAGAGCAGGGCGACGTTCTCTGTATCCTCGAGGCGATGAAGCTTTTTAACGAAATTCAAAGTGAGTTTGCGGGAACAGTTGTTCGCATTATCCCGCAAAACGGCGAGTTGGTTTCGCAAGGCGAGGATCTCTTTTGGATCGAGCCGTGAGTGACTTGCCCGCATCGCACGGCCGACGCGATTTCTCAGAATTGATAGCCGAACGGCAAGGGCTTCTCGATTCCCCGCATTACCGCGCGCAAGTCGAAGCGATCGCCGATGCGATGGTCGCCGCACTTCGGGCAGGGAACAAAATATTGTGGTGCGGTAACGGGGGAAGCGCCGCCGAGGCTCAGCATATGGCGGCCGAACTCTCCGGGCGCTTTTTGCGCGAACGCCCCGGATATTATAGTGAAGCGCTCTCGGTGAATTCGTCGACGCTTACCTGTATCGGCAACGACTATGGGTACGATGTCGTGTTCTCGCGCCAAGTCGAGGCGTTCGCTCGTCCGGGTGACGTCGTCATCGGCATGACGACCAGCGGCAGCTCGCGAAATATCGTGCTTGCGTTAGAGGCGGCGAAGCGCAACGGTGCCGTTGCGGTCGCCTTCACCGGCAACGGCGGTGGCGAAAGTGCACGAGTCGCCGACCTTTCGCTTGTCGGCCCCGACGGATATGCCGCGCTCGTGCAAGAGGTGCACCAAGTGATGGCACATATTCTTTGCGATCTCGTGGAGCAGCGCATGATGTTCGGAGATCGCCCGTGAGTACCGCACTCGCGGTTCCCGACGCGCGCTTGTTGTTTGAAAAAATGGCGGGGAAACGCATTCTCGTCGTCGGCGATCTTATGCTCGACGAGTGGATTTGGGGACGCGTTGAACGGATCTCTCCGGAAGCGCCGGTTCCGGTCGTCGCCGTCAACAATCATTCGTTCACGCTCGGCGGCGCGGGAAACGTAGCGCACAATCTCTGCGTCCTCGGAGCGGAGGTCGCGTGTATCGGCGTCGTCGGGAGCGACCCGTTCGGCAACGAGGTTCGCGCGATGCTCCGAGCACAAAACATCGATGCCGACGGAGTTCTTTCGGTTGACGATCGCCCCACAACTAGGAAAACGCGCGTCGTTGCCCAGCACCAGCAAGTCGTGCGGGCTGATTGGGAATCCGTCGAGCCGCTGCATCCCGCCGATGCCGAGCGCATTGCCGCCGTCGTCGCCGACGCTGCAAAGCGGGCGGATGCGGTCATCGTCAGCGACTATGCGAAGGGCTTGCTTTCGCGCGAAATCGTTCAAGCGGCGAACCTCTGCCCGCTCGTCCTCGGGGATCCGAAGCCTCAGCACGCAGCCCTGTTCTCCGGAGTGACCTGCGTTGCGCCGAACCTCAGCGAAGCGGTTGCGGCCTCGGGTATCGCGATTCGCGATGAAGTGTCGCTGGAGCGAGCCGGGAAAGTGTTGCTCGAACGCTTCGGTTGCCGATATGTCGTCGTAACGCGCGGCGAGCACGGGATGTCGCTCTTCGGCCGCGACGGCGAGCGCCTGACGATTCCATCGGTTGCACGAACGGTATTCGATGTCAGCGGTGCAGGCGACACCGTCGTCTCCGTCCTCGCGCTGGCACTCGCCGTCGGCGCCTCAATCGATCGAGCCATGCAGCTCGCGAACTATGCCGCCGGAGCGGTCGTTGAGAAGCTCGGCACGGCCACGGCGAGCGCGCAAGAGATATTGGAGTTACTCGAACATGCCGACGGATGATTTTTTGTTCGGGCGCGTACTCGAAATGCACGATGCACTCGCGTTTCGTCGCATGCTCGGAGCGCGAAATAAGCGCATCGTTTTCACCAACGGCTGCTTCGATATTCTCCACGTAGGGCACGTCGAATATCTAGCATGGGCGCGCGCGCAAGGCGATGCGCTCATCGTCGGCCTGAACAATGATGCATCCGTGCGCGACCTGAAAGGCGCCCCGCGTCCCTTCGTCACGTTCGACGAACGCGCACGCCTGCTCTGTGCGCTGCGCAGCGTCGACGTCGTGATCGGATTCGCGGAGCGGACGCCGGAGGCGTTGCTCGACCAGCTTCGCCCCGATATTCACGTGAAGAGCGCCCAATATCGCATCGATGAGCTCCCTGAAGCGCGTATCGTCACCGCCTACGGCGGCGAAGTTCGCCTCGCCCCGCACCGCGAAGGCTCGAGTACAACCGATATCGTCGAACGCGTTCGCGCGCACGCTCCGTCGAAGGAGTAGCGTTGCGCCTCGCGCTGACGGTGAATGGCCCGGGTGAAACCGCAGGGTGGGCGCGCCCGCTTGCCGGCGCGCTCTATCGGCTCGCACCCACCATCGATATCTACGCGTTCCTTGTGCCCGACGATTTCGCGACCGGCCACGAAGCGCCGATGCTGCGCGCGATCTTCCCACAAGCGCATGTTTTCGAACCGGCGCAGTATCTCGCGTTTGCGCTCGGCCGCTCGTTGGAAGGTTTGCCCGAGCGCGTCGACGGCGTCCTCTATCTCGGCGGCGACCTCATGCATGCGGCGCGCGTCCAATCACGCCTTCATGGAATGGCCTTCACGTATAAATTTTCGCGCGCGCGATATGCTCGGAAGCTCGCGCGCGCATTTGCCGTTGACGCGGCAAACGTCAAGCAACTCGAGGACTGGGGTGTTCCGCCGGAACGAATCGATCTTGTGGGCAATCTCGCAATCGACGGCGCGATCGAGCAGGCGAAGGAACCGCTGCCCGAATGGTTCGAACGCGATGGAATCGTCGTTCTTCCCGGTTCGCGTTCCTACGAAGTCGAACATATGATTCCGTTCTTTTTCACCGCGGCGTTGCAAATGCGATCCGAGCAGCCATCGCTGCCGATCGCTTTTGGAATTTCACCATTTACGTCGCTCGACGCCGTACAAAAGGCCGTTGAGGCAGGTGGTGACCCGCGAGTATGGTCGAAAAAAGGACGCCTCATTCGCGAAGGTGGGCGAGCGTGGATTGCCGACGCGAGCGGCGAGCGGCGATTTCCGATCGTGCGTGAGAGCCTCGCCGCTGCAGCGGCGAGCGGGCTTGCGCTGACGCTCCCCGGTACGAAGTGCATCGAACTGGCTGCGCTCGGCGTACCGACGATTGCCGTTACGCCGCTCAATGCAGCGGAATTGATCGCTATTAACGGGCCGCTTACTTACCTCAATCGCATTCCGTGGCTTGGATCTGCGCTGAAACGCGCGGTTGCGGTGAGAATTTCAAAACGTTTTCGCTTCCACACGCAGCCGAATATCGATGCCGGCGAGGAACTCGTGCGCGAGCTGCACGGAACGCTGACGCCGGGTCGAGTTGCTCGCGTCGCTCTTGCAACCTACGATGATCGAACGTGGCGGACGCGCGTCGGTCGAGAGATGCAGAGCCTCTACGCCGGCCATGCGGGTGCCGCGCAACGATTGGCGGAATCCCTGATCTCCATGCTTCGGGAGATAGAATAATCGTGCGGCTCTCGGTGATCATCGCGACGAAAGATCGCGCGGACTATCTCGAACGCGCTCTTGCTTCGCTTGGCGAGCAGCAAAAAGCGCCGAAGTTTGAAGCGATCGTCGTCGACAACGCCTCAACCGACGGAACGCGTGCGCTTGTCGAGGGCATGGCCCAGTCCAGCAGTTTCCCGATTCGCTATCTGTACGAAGCCGAGCCCAACCGGGGGAAAGCGCGCAATCGCGGGGTCGCCGTCGCGCAGGGGTTCATCGTGCTTTTCTGCGACGACGATGTGGTTTTACCGCCGGGGTTTCTTGCCGCACACGAAGCCGCGCACGATGCTCCGGGGCTCGTCGTGAACGGTGCGATCGTGAACGTCCCCGACTACGAGCAGCGCCCGAAGCCATCGCTGGCCCACTACTCGGGAGCGTTTTTGTGCACGTGCAACGTATCGATTCCAAAAGCGGCGATCGATGCAGTGGGCGGGTTCGACGAATCCTTTCGTCTCTACGGCTGGGAAGATACCGAACTCGGCGTTCGCTTACGCGAGAGCGGCCTGCACCGACGGTTTTCCTGGGATGCATTTCTCTGGCACATAAAAAAACCGAGCGACGAAACGCTCGAAGTACTCGCGCGAAAATCCGTTGAAAAGGCGCGCATGGCGCGTCGCTTTCTGGAGAAAAGTCCGTCCTCGCGCGTCAAAGCTGCGACCGGCGCACATCGGCTGAATATGCTACGCGCGAAATACCTGCTTCCCGATTCGCTTCTCGCTTTTTACGCCGGACTGGCCAGTGACGATCGGACGCACCCAACGGTACGGTCGATCGCGAAAGCGCAATTTCTCGACGGTATTTACGCTCGCGAGTTATTTCGCTCTCCGGAAAAATGAACCGCGCACTCCTCTATTGCGCAGGCGGCGGCATCGGCGACTCGTTGGTCGCTACCGTCGTGGCGCAAGCGCTTCGCACGCAATACGATAGCATCGACGCGGTCACTTTACCCGGGCATCGCGCAACGCTCGAACTCGTACCGGATATCGCGCGCGTTTTCGTCGACGAAGGCGAACCGGTCGACCGGCATGCCGCGGCGCTACGCGAGAACAATTACGCCGCGTGCGTCGTTACGTGGGCAACGCCGCGCGCCGCAGCGTCCGTTCGCGCCGCCGGAATCCCGATCCGCGTCGGCCAAGCACGGCGTCTCTATTCGCAGTCGTTCACGCATCGTGTCGTCGTTCGAAGCGAACGCGGCGACGTCACTTCGCATTGGTCCGATATCTTGCTCGACTATGCGCGCGCGATCGGTTGCGATGCCGCAGGAGCGAGGCCGCGCATCGTCCCTCGTGAAGAGGACGAGCGAGCGGCACAAGAGTTGCGCGCCGAACTCGCGCTCGAGCGTGACGGCTATTTCATCCTCCACGCCACCAACGCCGTCGCAACGCAACGCGGCCTCTGGCCGACGAGCGGCTGGGCACGCACCGCCCGTTCCCTTTGCGAGCGATTCGGGGTTCCCGTCCTGCTCGGCGGGTCCGCTGCCGACCGGGAACTCGTCGCTCGCGTCGTCGCGGAGAGCGAGGAGCCAAGGGTGCGATCGATTGTCGGGCGCTCCTCTATCGGCGCCTTTGCAGCGCTTTCGCGCGATGCGCGCGCGTTTATCGGTATCACGACCGGCTCGATGCACGTTGCCGCCGCCTCCGGTGCACGTACCGTGGGTATCTTTCCGTTCCAAAGCGATTTTCCCGAACGCTGGGCGCCGCTGTGCGATCGGCGCGCGATCGTGCGTTCGGCCTTTCCCTGCCACCCGCGCGACCGAAAGGAGACCTGTGCCGATTACGCATGCATCGCCGGCCTCGATACTCCGAGAATTCTCGCTGCGGTAGCGGGCTTACTCGACGCGGAGGGGCCTCGCTAAGAGCGGAGTCGGCCATCGGCGTCGAAGTGCCGAACACGATGCGCGCGACCATTCAACTCTGTACCTACAATCGTGCCGCGCTCCTCGAGCGCGTTCTCGATGCATGCTTCGAGCAAACGGTGCCCGAGGATTCCTACGAAGTCGTTCTCGTCAACGATGGCTCCACCGACGGAACCGCCGCGGTTATCGAACGCGCTCGATCGCGTGCTTCCTGCGCTTTTACCGTGGTCGAACAGCAAAACGCAGGCCTCGCTCGCGGGCGGAACGTCGGAATCGCGCGCGCAGCGGGAGAGCGCATCATTCTCATCGACGACGATGTCTTGCCGTTGCCGAATTTTGTCGAAGAGCACCTGCGATCGCACGACCATGCGCCTGCAGCTATTGTTCGTGGTGGAGCGATCAACGTCGAATCGTTCGACGACTTGCCGCCGCCGGTATGGAGCTGGAAAAATTACAGCGGGAACTTTTTTTGGACGACCAATGTATCGGTGCCGACCGCAACGATTCGTGAAATCGGCGGCTTTAACGAATCATTCGCCGAATACGGATGGGAAGATATCGATGTCGGTCTCCGGCTGCGCTTCGCCGGTGTGCGCGCCGTCTTCAATCGGTTCGCGCTCGCCTACCACTATAAGCCGCAGCCGCGAAGCAGCGAAATTGAAAAGATGGAGCGACAAACGCGAGCGCAGGCGCGCACGGCAGTAACGCTTTCGGCCCTGCACCCGCACTGGCGCACCTATCTCGCAACCGGCGAAAATCCCATACAACGAGGCGTGCATGCGGTGTTGCGTGCGATAGGCGTGCCCGAACATTTGCGTCGTCGCGTTGCAACGATTACCGGTGACCGTCCGCTCGGTAATGCGGAGCTACGAGTGGTAAGGCGAATGCTCGCAAGCGTGTATTTCGAAGAACTCGAAAACGCGTTACACAAACGCAACGCTTCGTGAACATTCTCCTTTCGCGAACCGATCGAATCGGCGATTTGCTGCTTTCGACACCGGCGATTGCGACGGTACGCCGATCTTTTCCAAACGCGCATATTACGATGGTGACCAGCGCCTACAATCGTATCGTCGTAGAACGCAATACCGATATCGACGAACTCGTCGCGCTACCAAGATCGATCCGTCCGGAGAACTTTGGAGCGCAATTTCGAAATGTCGATCTCGCAATTGCGCTTGCACCACGTTCCGAAGATTTGCGCGTCGTCGGCGCGACACGCGCGGCCGTTCGGGTCGGTTATACCTACGCGCGCCGATATCTTGCGCGCCTCACTGCGCGCATGTTCGTCAATCGCATGGCGATCTCCGAGGCCGATCCCGAGCTCTGCGAACGCGATCCGCAGCGCGTGGTGCGCCATGAAGTCGACCAACTGCTCGATCTCGTCGCCCTCGGGGGAGCGCGCGAACGCGTCCTCGATCTGCGCCTCGACCTCCGCGACGAGGACCGAGCAGCGGTCGCCGCGCTTCCGGATCGGCCGATCGTTCTCCACCTCGCGCCGCGTTGGTTTCATAGCGGCAGCTCGCCGGCATTGACGGTCGAACTTGCGCGCCGGCTTACTGGGCTCGGGCCGCCGCTCGTCATTACGGCGAACGCGGAAATCGACGACGAGATCGATGCCTTCTCCGGGGTCGGGGCTGCGGCGGTGCTGCGCGAACTTCCGTTTTTCCAATGGGCGGCGGTCTTCGAACGGGCGTCCTGCGTGGTTACCGTTGATACCGGTGCGACTCATGTCGCAAGCGCAATGCGCAGGCCCACGCTCGTCGCCTTCGAAAACCGCTATTTCCGATTGGCCTCACAAGAATGGGCCCCGTATCGGGTTCCCAGCCGCAGTTTGCGCAAACCACAAAGCGACGACGAAGCCTCCCTTGCGCACTTTCGTGACGAGGTCGTCGACGGTGTCGCGGATTTAATAAATGCTTGATTGTTCCGTCGTTATTCCCACCTATAATCGCCTCGACACGTTGCGCCATGTCGTGCCGACGCTGCTTGCGCAGACGGTCGATGCATCGCGCTACGAATTGCTGATTTGCGATTCCCAATCGACCGACGGTACCGCGGAATATCTTGCCGAAGTTGCGCGTTCCTCGCCGAACGTCCGCCATCTTCCAGGGGGATATAGCGGCCGCGCACAGGCGCGCAATGCCGGAGTCGCCGCAGCAACGGGAGCGCTTGTCCTTTTTAATGACGCCGATATTCTCGCCTCTCCCGATCTTCTCGCCGTTCACCTCGAACGGCATGCCCGCGAACGAAGAATCGCCGTGGTTGGTTGGGAAGTGCAGGTGCGCGATCTCGACGATTACGCGCTAAAACGCGATCGTGCGGACCTGCGCGGGCATCTCCATCCGCCGGGGCGCAAACGCTTGTCGTGGCTTTATTTTCTTACCGGGAATGCGTCGGTGCGCACCGAGGATCTGCGTGCGGTCGGCGGCTTCGATGAATCGTTCACCGGCTACGGTCACGAAGATCTCGAGCTCGGCTATCGCCTCGAACGTTCCGGAGTGCGCATTTGCTACGAACCGCGCGCAGTCAGCTATCACTGCCAAGATGTTCCTCACGAAGACCAAAAAGGCAAAATGATGCTCGCCGGTCGCTCGACCGTTCGCTTCTATCGCAAACATCCCGATCTCGCCGTTCGTCTGCAATTAGGGATGACGCCCATCTCGTTGGGGCTTCATTCGTTGCTTGGACGTATGCCCAATCTCTTGCGAGCGCTCGACGACCGAGCGGATCGTTCGAAACTTGCACGCGATATCGTGCAACAATATCACTATGTCTCGGGCATCAAAGATGCCCTCGCCCACCCAGAGGAGCGCCCATGACTGCGACGCCGGAACGTTTTTCTTGCGGAGCGCTGCGAGCCGATGCAATCGGACGCACCGCCGAACTCTTCGGCTGGGTCAATCGCCGCCGCGACCACGGTGGACTGATCTTTATCGATCTTCGCGACCGTGACGGCATCACGCAGGTGGTATTCAACCCGGAACACCCGAGCTTTTCGATGGCGGAAAAACTCCGTAGCGAGGATGTCGTGCGCGTTGTCGGAACGGTTCGCGCCCGTCCGGATGGAACCGAGAATGCGAAGTTGGCGACCGGCGCAGTCGAAGTAGGCATCGAGCAACTCGACATTCTCAATCGCTCCGAAGTGCCGCCGTTCCAGGTCAACGTCGACGACGACGTGGACGAGGGCCTACGCTTGGAATATCGATATCTCGACTTGCGGCGTCCACGCATGCAACGCAACTTGCGCTTGCGTCATCGCATCGTGAAGGCCTTTCGCGATTATTTTGACGAACGCGAATTCGTCGAAATCGAAACGCCGATGTTCATCAAGAGTACACCGGAAGGCGCGCGCGATTACTTGGTGCCGAGCCGGATGCATCCGGGAACGTTTTATGCGCTACCGCAATCGCCGCAACTCCTCAAACAAATCTGCATGATCTCCGGATTCGGACGGTACATGCAGATCGCGCGCTGTATGCGTGACGAGGATCTTCGCGCAGATCGGCAGCCGGAGTTCACTCAGCTCGACGTCGAGCTTTCATTCGTCACACAAGAAGAAGTCATGCAAATGATGGAGGGTGCGGTCGGCCATGCCTGGCGCAGCGTCCTCGGCGTTTCGCTGTCGGCGTTTCCGCGGCTTACCCACGCAGAATCTCTGCGGCGCTTCGGGAGCGATAAACCCGATATGCGTTTCGGTCTCGAACTCGTCGATGTCGGTGCGCGCTTTGCGACGAGCGAATTCGTGGTCTTCCGCGGCGCGCTCGACGCAGGCGGAGCGGTACTCGCACTACGATACCCCGGTGGAGCATCACTCTCGCGTCGCGATTTTGACGCGCTCACGGAGAATGCGAAGCTCTTCGGTGCGAAGGGGATGGTGTGGATCGCCTACGGAGCCGATGGTGTGAAATCCTCGGCGCAACGATTCCTCGACGAAGCAACGCTTGAAGGGCTCCGCGCGGATACGGAAACGCAGAGCGGTGACGCCTTGCTCCTCTTCGCCGATGCTCGTGAAACGGTATTTTCTATCGCCGGTAAAATGCGACTCGAGGTGGGGCAGCGTTGCGGCTTGCGCGATCCGGCAAAGTTTGCATTTTGTTGGGTGACCGAGTTTCCATATCTCGAGATGGATGAAGAGAGCGGGAAACCCGTACCGGCGCACCACCCGTTTAGCGCACCGATGCCCGGGCAATGGGATCTCATCGACAGCGATCCGCTCGCGATGCGCGCGCAACATTACGATATGGTGCTCAACGGTTACGAACTCGGCTCCGGGTCGATTCGTATCCACGACGAGGCATTGCAAAAGCGCATCTTTACGATGCTCGGCATGAGCGAAGAAGAGATCGAGGAACGCTTCGGGTTCTTCGTTCGTGCATTGCGTTTCGGCGCGCCGCCGCACGGCGGAATGGCACTTGGGATCGATCGCATCGTCATGCTTGCGTGCGGCGAAGAGAACTTGCGCCAGGTTATTGCGTTTCCGAAGAATCAGGTCGGCCGAGACGTGATGATGGACGCCCCCTCACCGGTTCCGGAGCGACTTTTGCGCGATCTTTACCTTCGCAGCGTGGCGCCCGGGCCCGAGAGCGCCCGATAACTAGGATGGTGAGCGCTTCAATCGTTCGCAGCGCGATTCTCGGGCTCGTCCTCGTGGCGGCGGTTGCCCTGCTTCACGCTGCCCTCTCTCGCCCGGCCGTCGCTGCGGCCGGACCATCCTGCGGCACCCGCGTCGTTCACCTCCCCGGAGATGTTGTTTTCCGCATTCTCTTCGCGAAGAACGGTGCGGTGCAGCAGTACGTGCTGGTGAGCAGCGACAAAAATCCCGAGCTGGTGAACGACCGAAAGAAGTTTATCGAACGCCAGTTTGGTCCCGAAGCGGTCAATGCGCCGCCATTGCATATCATCTCGTTTAAGTCTGCGCCGGGGGGCGGAGGTTTGCTTATCCCCGACAAAGCGGTCGATTCATGCGGCCGCACCCTTACCTTCCAATAGCGCTTATCGTGCTTTCGGGCACGCTCTTTGGATGCGCGCGGCAACGAGAGCCTGCGGCAGCGCAAGCCGGTGATTCGCCGAAGCCCCGCGCGACGATCGCGCCGTTACAATCCTGCGAGACGCGTGAACTCCGATACGACGGTAGCGAGGTGATGTTGGTGGCGAATGCCGATCGATCGCTGGCATCGTTAACGGTGGTTGCTTCGCGCAGCGATGCGGCGCGCGCGCGCGCCGTTGCGGAGATTGAAGCGCAACTGGGGATGCCGCACCCCGATACGCGTATCGAACAGCGTCCCTGGAAGGATGGGCTCGTCGAGCTCACCGATCCCTGCGGGCGGCTCGTCACTCCTTCGCCGGAGCCAACGTAACGTTCTCGCGTTGCTCAAAGAACCGCTGCATTTCCGCAGCGCAGGCGCGGTCGAGCGGCTCGTCGCTTCCCTTCAATCCGGCGATCGCGCCCGCGGCATCGCGCTCCGACCGATTTTGGCTGAACTTTGCTTTGCCCTCGATGCGTTCGACGATCATTTCGAAGGCCACGATACCGCGCATCTGATCTTCCACATAGGAACGGTCGAGTCGCGCGAACTCCCACGGTACGTCGAATTTCGATTCGAAACACGTCGTAAGCGCGGAAAGAATCGCGTAGGGATCCGTGGCCTCGTGAAGGCGTCCGCGCGCGTGGACGGCGCTATAGTTCCAGGTCGGAACCTGCGGGTACGGCGGATCGTACCAGGACGGCGAGATGTACGCGTGTGCGCCGGTAAAGACCGCAAGCGCCGGCCGCGCGACGTGAATCGCCGCGCACTGCGGGTTCGCGCGTGCGATGTGGCCGAGCAATCGTAGCCCGCTTCCGCTGCGTTGCGCGATCATCGGGATATGCGTTGCAACCGGGGCTTCGTCGGTGTCGCCGGTCACGAGCAGTCCGAAAGGATACTGATGAATCAAGCGCTCGATCTCGCGATCCTCGTCGATAGCAAAAATCGGTGGTCGGTACATCGTGTTACTCCTTCGTGCGGTTCATCGTAGCGGCGCGGGCGAGGACTGCATCGAGTGAGCGACACGCATGCGACGATCCATCGTTGCGGTGCGACCAACGTCGCTGAAACCCGATGCCGGGGAAATACGTTTTTACGAGCGTGAGCAGCGAAGCGCTTCCCTTTCCTATCGCCGAAGCGGGTATTGACCGGCGGGGAATCTCCCTGCTCTCGATCGCGCATATTGTCAACGATGCGAACCAATCCGCGATTCCGGCGATGATTCCGTGGTTGATCGGCCATCGCGGCCTCAACCTCGCGACCGCCGCAACGCTGGTACTCGCGATGAATCTTTCATCGTCGGTCGTTCAACCTTTCTTCGGCCATTGGTCCGATCGGCGTTCGATGCCATGGATCATTCCCGCTGCGCTTGTGCTCGCCTGTACCGGAACCGCTGCAATTGGGCTCGCGCATTCATTGCCGATGATGTGGCTGGCGGCGTTGATTGCCGGCATCGGTACAGCGGCGTTTCATCCGGAGAGTTCGCGATTTGCGAATTTTTTTGCCGGTGACAAACGTGCGACCGGCGTCAGTATTTTTACGCTCGGCGGATATCTCGGATTCGCCGTTGGGCCGATCGTTACCACGCCGCTCATCCTGCACTTCGGCCTTGAAGGCACGGCGTTTCTCGCAATTCCCGGTGTGATGATGGCTGCGATCCTGTTGTTTACGCAGCAACATTTTCACGCGACGCGCGCGCGCGCGAACCGCGCCGTTAACGAGCGTCCGAATGTACCCGACGATTGGCGCGCTTTCGGCGCACTCGTTGCGGTCGTCGTCCTTCGTTCGACGACGTTTTTCGCGGGCGTGACGTTTCTTCCGGTCTTTGCGATCTCCGTCGCGCATGCGAGCAAGACCGGCGGTAGCATCGTTTTAGCGGCGATGCTCCTGGTCGGCTCGTTGGGTACGATGTGGGGCGGTCGCCTTGCCGATCGCTTCGGGCGTCGGCGGGTCATTGCGATCTCGATGGCGGGGACGCTCGCCGGCGCAGCCGCACTTGCGTGGGTCGGCACCTTTGCTCCGAACGTCGGCTATGTCGTTCTCGCTGCAGCGTTCTTCGGGCTCTCGGTCGGATTATCTGCGGGTGTGATCGTCGTGCTTGGCCAGGAGTATCTTCCGAATCGCATCGGCGTAGCGTCGGGGGTGACGCTCGGTCTCGCGGTTACGATCGGTGGGCTCGCGCAGCCGCTCTTCGGGGCGATCGGCGATCGCTTCGGCAGCGTGCCGATCTTTGAAAGCGTTGCGATCTTCGCGGTACTCGCTCTCGTCGGAACGATTTTCTTACCGCGAAAAACATTGCGGACGGCGTAGCGCCGTTAGCGCAAGTTCGGAAAGTCGAGCCGTTGCAACGCGGCAAAGGTGACGATGCCGACGGCAGTCGAGAGATTGATGCTACGCACGGAATCCTCGCGCATCGGTATTCGTAACGTCCGCTCCGGGAATCGGTCGAGGATCGCTTGCGGCAAGCCCTTCGTCTCGCGCCCGAATACCAACGCATCACCGTATGCGAATGGAGCGGTATCGTAGCGCGCGTGCGCGCGGGTCGAGAGCAACCAGAGACGAGCTGCAATCGGCGTCTGTAAGAATGCCTCGAGATCGCGATGGACGACGACGTGCAGCCGTTCCCAATAATCGAGTCCGGCGCGTTTGAGCGAACGGTCGTCGATGGCGAAACCGAGCGGCTCGACGAGGTGCAGCGCCGCACCCGTGGCAGCGCAGAGGCGCGCGACGTTTCCGGTATTCGGCGGAATCTCCGGTTCGACGAGTACGATATGCAGCGGAACGTCGGGAAGCTCGGCGACGCCGACGAGACGATCCGGAGGTTGCGCTGCGCTCATGCAAGGATATCGGCGAAGGCGATGCCGACCGGTGCGAGGATGTAGGCGACGCCGCCGTGTTGCTGCCAGCAGCGCTCGAGTGCGCGGCGCGGGTAGATACTGCGAATGCGCGTTGCCGCCGGGTCGTTCATCACGCAGTCGCCGTTCGACGTGAAGCCGCAGAGAACCGCGAGATGCCCTGCGGAGCGAGGCAGCGGCGCGCCGGGAAGATCGCCTTCTTCCCATGAATACGAGATCGCCAGCGGAAGATTCCGCTCGATAAAGCGTTCGGCGATATCGAGCGAGCCGACATAGGCGAGCGCGGCACGCAGGCTCTGCGCACCGGCATACGCGACATTGAGCGCCCAGTTGCCGTAGCCGCCGTAGATTTCGTCGAAAACTCCGGCGGCGACATCTTCGATTCGTGCGTCGATTCCGTGAAAGCGCAAAAGCATCGCAAGCGCTGCTGGGCTGCACCAACCGTTCTCGCCGGCGACGACGTATTGCGTCTGTAGCGGAACGTCGTGGATGCGCGCGCCGCCGGCATAGGGTAGCGAAGGCACTTGTTCGCTCGGGGTTGCAAGCGCGAGGCTTTGCAAGCCGTCGGCATCGGTGCGTACCACCACGGTATCGAACGGAACTTCGCTGCGGATGATATCGGTAAGCACGCTGACGCCGAGCAAATTACAGGGAAAGGAACGACGCGATTGCGGCGACCAGCGGGCGAAGGGAAGCCAGGGGCTGACGCTCGCTGCTCCGCTGCGCAACGAAAATACGATCTCGCCGTTCTCTGCAAAAGTGTTCCACGAGAGTAGCGCCTCGCGCGCCGGCTCGCAACGCAGCGTGGTCGTCGAAGCGGTATTGGTTACGAGTGCGAAGCCGACGGCACGACCTCCCATTGCCACGCATTCCACGAATCGCCGATGAACGACGCCGGAATGTATCCGCGCACCCGATCGTCGATAGCGGTCGTCGAACGCTCCCAATAGACGAAGACCATCGGCACGAGTTGATGGATGCGCTCTTCCTCGCGTTGGTAAAGCTTCTTGCGTCGTGATTGGTTAAAAGTTGTCGCTGCGGCTTGCGAAGTTTCGTCGACGATGCGGTCGCGCAACCAATTCGTGTTCGCACCGTTGGGCGGAATGAAGGCGCTGTTCCACGAGCCGCTGTTGTCGGGGTCAGGTCCGTTGGTGTCGATGCTCCACTCCATATCGTAATGGCCGCTATAGATTGGCCCGTTCTGAGCGAAGAGAAAACTCGGCGGAAAATTCCGAATGCGTAGATCGACACCGAGTTTGCGCAGCATCGCTTGCATGAGCACCTCCGCGCGCTCGTTCGATTGGCGATTGCTGCCGCTGATAATCGTTAGGACCAGCCGCTTTCCGTCGCGCGTGCGAATGCGGTGGCCGGAGCGTCGCCATCCTGCGGCGCGCAGCAGCGCCGCGGCGTGGGCGGGATCGTAAGGATAGGGAGCGATCTTCGGTGCCGCCCACGACTCGGGAAAAATGTCGGAGACCGCGGCGAGATCGACGCCGTGATAGATGGTGTCGCGTAGGCGCTTCCAGTCGATCCCTTCGGCGATAGCGAGCCGCACGCGTACGTCGCGCAGAATCGGACGGCTACAATTAAAACCAAGGTGTCGCCAATTCGCGAGCAATGTGTGCACGACGCGGATGCCGGGGATCGATGCAAGTTCGGGAATCTGCGTCTCGCCAACCGACGGATCGACGTCGATCTCGTGCGTGCGTAAGGCATTGAGCATCGAATTGGCGTTCGGAATGACGACCCAACGAACGTGCGCGAGCTTCGGCTTCCCGCGGAAGTAGTAAGGGTTTGCAGCGAAGGTCAGCGAGGCGCCGTGGTGCCAATCTTCGAGCACGAACGGGCCGCTCGAAAGCGGCGCATTGTTAAACGCGGCGCGATTGAGGCTCGGAAGCTTTGCGAGCAGGTGCGCGGGGAGCGGAGGATAGCCCGAGCCGCCGATGGCGAGAATGCCGAGAAAGGCTGCCATCGGATGTTTGAGGTGAATGACGATCGTGTGGCGCGTCGGATCGCTTGCCGAAGCGATATCGTCCCAAGCATAGCGCGTCTTTACGTTGTTGCGCGGATTGAAAACCGCGTGATAGGTGAACATCCAGTCGCGCGCGTCGAGCGGCGCTCCGTCGGCCCAGCGCACGCCGTGGCGCATATGGATGGTGATCGTTTTTCCGTCGTTGCTAATGCCGCCGTTGCGAAGTGTCGGCACTTGCGTGGCGAGATCGGGAATGTAATTGCCGCGAGCGTCATAGCGCAGGAGATAACTGTAGAGCATTCCATCGGCGAGATCGCTTGCCGCTGCTTCGCCGAAGAGCGGGTTGAGATTGTCGGGCTCGTCGGGTTCGCCGAGGCGCAACGTATGCGGCGGCGGACGATTTGCCGCGCAGCCGACGAAGCCGCACGCGAGTACGGCAATACAGAGCGCCGCGAAGAGCGGCTTCATGCGGTACGCGCCTCGCGTTTGCGCAGCGAACCCGCGATCTCGGCATAGAAGGCGTCGGCGCCGAAGCGAACGAGATCCTCGGCAGGGAGTTGCGTCTCGGCGCGCGCACGCACGATCTCCGCTCGTGCCGTCGTTTCGTCGAGACCGCGCGTATTGAGCGCGATGCCGATGACGTTCGCCGGTTTCACCGAGGCCAGCAGCGCTTCGTGCAGGCGAATCGATTCGCGATATGGGAGCGTCGGCGTGGCGTACGCCTTGATCGTCGCACGGTGCGGCATACAAACGAGGATGAGTGCATCGGGCGCGCAGCCGTAGAGCAGCGCGAGCGTGACCGGCGCGTAAGCGGGGTGATTGATCGCTCCCTGTCCTTCGACGACGATTGCATCGGGGCGTCGTTCCGCTGCTTCAAGCACGAGCCGCTCGCCTGCGCCGGCAGAAAAATCGGCGATCGTTCGATTGATGGCGATTCCCCAGCCTGCGATCGCGATACCGGTCTGTCCGGTCGGAACGAAGGTCCACCGTTTTTGCGCGCGTTGCGCCGCTGCGCAGAGTTCGAGCGAGACCGTCATCTTGCCGACGTTGCAGTCGTTTCCGACGGTCAACAGAATCGGTGACTCAACCGCGTAGGCGGCACCGCTAAAGACCGGTGTGGTAGGGACGGCGCGCAGATCGTAGAGGCGGACACCGCGTTCGCGCGCGGCGCGCGCGAGCTCTGCATCCTCGGCGAGCATCGTGTGCAACCCGCTGACGACGTCGAGGCCGGCATGGATCGCTTCGAGAACGCCGCCGCGGAGTGTATCGAGCGCTCCGCCGATCGGCGCGGTGCCGATGAGCAGTGCGCTCGGTGCGAACGCCAACGCTTCTTGCAGCGTGGCTACGATTGGGGCATCGCACTTCGCGAGATGCGGCACGACATCGCAGACACGATTGCCCGCGCAACTCGGGTCGATAACGGCAACGACGGGATCGTCGCCGTAAGCGATGACGCCATGCGCGGTTTTCGCACTCTGAACGAATGCATGCGGGGCGAGGACGACGTAGCGACGGCTCACGGGATGAGGGATTCGCGAACGCCGAGGCCGGGCCCGCCGGGAAGAACGAGCTTGCCGCGCTCGTAGGTGAGCCCGACGAAAGGATCGCCGAGCGTTAGAAACGGGCCGTCGATATCGGCCCAGTCGACGAGCGGGCTGATCTGCGCGGCGGCGGTCGCGAGAATCGCGCTCTCTACCATGCAGCCGAGCATCACTTTCAGGCCGAGCGCGCGCGCGGTGTGAATCATCGCCAGTGCGCCGCGCAGTCCGCCGCACTTGACGAGTTTGACGTTGACCCCTGCGACGCAGCCTGCGAGTCGCGGCAGGTCGGTGGCATCGCATGAATCTTCGTCGGTGACGATGGGAATCGCGCTGCGCACGGAGATCGCACGTAGTCCGGCCGGGTTGCCGGCCGGAATCGGTTGTTCGCAAAACTCGATATCGAAGCGCGCAAGTTCGGCGAGCATGAGGATCGCTTCGTCGACATCCCAACCTTCGTTGGCGTCGATGCGAATCGTTCCGGTGTAACGCGCGCGAATCGCTTCGATCGTTTCGATCTGCTCGTGCAGTGCGCCGAGCCCGAGTTTGATTTTGAGAATCGGGTGATCGCGTACTTCGTCGACTTTACGGAGCGTGCTTTCGGGATCGGCGATGCCGATGGTGAACGAGGTCGTCGGCGTCGCGCTTGGGTCGAGACCGAAATAGTCGTAGAGCGGCAGGCCCAACGCCTTGCCGATCCAATCGTGCAGCGCGACATCGAGCGCGCAGCGCGCCGCCGGCGGAATCGTCGATCGCAGCAGATGCTCAAGCCGATACGGCGATGCGGCGTCGGCGTTATACGTGGAAAAAAACCCGAGCACCGATTCCACCGATTCGTGGTACCGGGCGATCGGCGCGCTCTCGCCGAGCCCCTCGATCCCATCGCACGAGAAACGCAGCAACGCCGAGCGCGCGAACGTTGACTCGCCGCGAGTGATTTTGAAGGGATGCTTCAGCGGGATTCGGAGTTCGCTCGCGGCAAAGGTGGCGTTCATGTCGCGAGCCTTCCGCCCCGCCGGGCGCACTCCTCGGCGCAGCATCCTTTGGCTGCGTCGCGACCTGCGCTTGCGCGACAACGTCGCGCTCGCCGAGGCGGCGCGCGCGAACGATGAGGTGGCGCTCGCTTTCGTGCTCGACCCAGTGCTCTTGCGGAGCGAGCGAATGGGGGCGCCGTTGGTGCAGGCGTTTTTTTCGGCGCTCGCGGCCCTACGCGCGGAGGTACGCGAACGCGGCAGCGAGCTCGCGCTGCTCGAAGGCGACTTCGCAGAGCAACTCACCGCGTTTGCCCGGCGGATCGGCGCAGATGCGATCTACTACAACGAAGATTACGAGCCCGAAGCGCGCCTTCGCGACGAACGCGTTCGCGCAACGCTCGAGGCGGCGGGGATCGCGGTGCATGCATCGCTCGATCACGTCTACTTCGGTGCCGACGAAGTGCGCACCGAGAGCGGTGCGCCGTATAAGATTTTCACGCCGTATAAACGGCGTTGGCTCGACCAGCACGCGTTGGCGCCGCGCCTACCGGTGCACTCGAACCGCGCGAGCGCGCAAAAATTGCTCGCAAGCGCCGAGATCGGAGCAACGCGCGAAGTTCCTACACCCGAAGCGTATGGGTACGCTTCCTCGACGGCTTTCCCGGCGTGCGGTGAAGCGGAGGCGCGCGCGCGCCTCGATCGCTTTCTCGCGCTCGGCGGAGCGAGCGATGGCTACGCGGTGCAACGCGATATGCCGGCGCTCGACGGAACCTCGCGGCTCTCGCCGGATCTGCGTGCGGGAACGATCGGCATTCGCACCTGCGTCGCGCGTGCGCACGCAGCGATGGAGGGCGCGAGTCCGCAACGGCGCGCGAGCCTCGAGGTGTGGATCTCGGAGCTGATTTGGCGCGATTTCTACCAACAGATATTGCGCAATTTTCCGCACGTCGCAAGTGCGCCGTTTGTCGCGGAGACGGCGGCGATTCCATGGCGCGACGATCGTGCGACATTCGCGGCATGGTGTGAAGGGCGCACCGGCTATCCGATCGTCGATGCCGCGATGCAGCAACTCAACACGACGGGTTGGATGCATAACCGTCTCCGGATGATCGTGGCCTCGTTTCTAACGAAAGATCTGCTGATGAACTGGCAATGGGGCGAGGGTTATTTCGAGCGCCATCTCGCCGATGCCGATCTCGCGCAGAATAACGGCGGCTGGCAGTGGGCGGCCTCAACCGGTACCGACGCCGCACCGTATTTCCGCATTTTCAACCCGGTGCTGCAAGGGCAGCGCTTCGATCCGGAGGGCGCCTTCGTGCGCGCGATGTTGCCTGCATTGCGCTCGGTTCCGACGAAGTACGTGCACGCGCCGTGGCAGATGCCGCCGCAGGTTCAGCGTGACGCTCGATGCATCGTCGGCGAGGATTATCCCGCGCCGATCGTGGATCGCACGTTGACGAAGGCGCGCGTGCTCGCCGCATTTTCTGCAGCACTGGGGAGACGCGACGCATAACGCGCAGCGCTTTCTCTGTCATCCCGAGTAGCGTGCCGGCGCAACTCTGTCAGCCCGAGTAGCGCGCCGGCGCAACTCTGTCAGCCCGAGTAGCGGCCGAAGGCCGCGTACCGAGGGCTGCGCGACGCGAGCGCGCGCCTCGATACGATCGCGGAGCCTGTCCTGAGCGAGCGAAGCGAGTCGAAGGGGCGATCTACTCGGCGTGACAACGACTACTCGGCGTGACAACGGTGCCGTTACCGTTCCGTCGGGGTGGCGACGCGAAAGCACGTACCGTCGTGATTGCGGCGCATCGCCTCGCCGAGCGTACGTGCGGCATGCGCCTCCGAACCGCGAATGACGCGCTCCTCCTCCGCGGTATCGTAACGGCCGGCGCAGCGCGCGGCGAGTTGTTGTTCGCGCGCGGGGCGTTCGACGGCATGATCGATCTCGTGCCCCAAACCGAGCGCCGGCGATTGCGTTCCACCGGTCGTCGTGCGGAGCGCGCTGGTCGGGTCCCACCAGATCGTGTCGTCGTTGGGGTCGAAGCGATCGTTGTTCCGAGCGTCGGCGCGCAGCGTGAACGTTCGGCTCGGCGATCCCTCGAGCCGCGCGAAGAGCCCGCGTTCGACGGAGTCGGCGCTGAGGTAGCGCTTCGCTTCATCGTAGGCGGTATTAAGATTCCGTTCGACCGAGAGGCTCCCGTGGCGAACGAAGGGCGGCGAAGTGAGGGCAGCGATCATAGCGCGATCCGTTCACGCGGAATCGCCGGCTGTCAAGTCTTGACGCCGGTGCTAGGGTTGGGGTGGTGACTGCGTCTTACGCGCAGCGTGCCATAGGTGCTGGACCAACGAAAACCCTAAGGGAGCATCAGCTCCGGATACGACGGCGTGACGGGCAACAGCTTGTCGCACCAGCGCCCGGGCCGCACCCACCTGCGAGAAAGCAGGTTCTCACCTCGCACGAAAGACGTTTGGCGCGGTCATCGATTCGATCTCTCCCAGGGTGCAGGCTCCGCTGCGCGCATCGAGGAGGAGGTACCCGTGATATCCCGGCGCCTCGCGCTCGATACATGCGAGCGCTTTTTCGGCGTTCTCGGCGAGATCGTGGAGCAGAACGACGCTCTTGCCCACGAGGGTGGCAAGCGAGCTGCCCGCATCGAGGCGCAGCGGCTCGGGGGCGAAGCGCAGCCATGCCGAGTCGGCCTCCTTCGCCAAGCGCTTGCAGTCGGCATCGCTACCGGCGTGCGTATCGGGAGCGTTCCGTAGCGCGATGGTGATATTTGCGGCCTTCGCAAGCCCCGTCGCCTCCCCAAGCGCGGCGGCCAATTCGGGGTAGCTGCAGGCGCCGAGCCGCGGGGCTCGAGCGACGAGCAGGGGCGCCCCAACCGCGAGCGCGATCCGCAGCGACTCCTCTTTTTCGCTGCGCGAAGCGAGGAAGAAGGCGTCGTCGAGCGTTGCGACCGGTGTCACACAGAGATCGACGCTCGCCTTCTTGATTTGGGCGAGGTAGTCTGCATCGGTTCGCGGAAAGTGCGCTCGGTCGAACGCTACGCCGTCGCAGAGAGCACTGCGCGCACAGGCATCGAGCCACTCGAGTTGCGTGCAATCGCCACGCGCGAAAGCGGCTTCGAAT
>DAIBFU010000005.1:0-32396 GCA_027422105.1 Vulcanimicrobiota bacterium
GTGGACGTTGCCAAGGTGGCCGACACCATGAGCGCGGGCTACGCCGAGCGCCACAAGGTGCTGCCGGTGCAGGTGACGCCCAACGAGGTGGTGGTCGCCACCGCCGAGCCCTTCGTCAGCGACTGGATCGAGGATCACCTACCGGCAGCGTAGCCGCTCTCCACGCCGCATAGCGCGCGAGGAAGGCACTCGCGCGTTCGCGATGGTCGAGCATCGGGCTCGGGTAGCGCCCAATTTCGAAGAGATCGAGCGCGAGTTGCCCGTCGTGACGCGCCTGGATCTGCCGCGCATCGGAGAGGAGCGCGAGCTCGGGAATCCAGCGACGGACGTAGCGCCCTTGCGGATCGCCACGGAGAAACTGCCGCTCCGGATCGATGATGCGCGGGAAATGCATGTCGACGCGCAGCCCGGCGCTCCAGCGCCAATTCCCGATCGCCAGCGCCGGCTCGTCCTCAACGAGCAGCCTCTCCCAACTCTCCATGCCGGTGCGCCAGTCGAGCCCGAGATCGAAGCAGCAGAACGAGGCGACGACGGCGCGCACCGCCGGGTGCATCTCTCCGGTGGCGAGCAGCTCGCGCATCCCGGCATCGACGAGTGGAAAGCCGGTTCTTGCCGCTACGAGCGCGGGCAGCTCCGTGCTCGAACGAGCGAAGAGACGCTCCTCGGGCTGCGGTGCGCTCTCCGTCCCGGCGAAGAGGAGAAAATCGCGGCGCGCCATCGCGCGGAGAAAGCGTTCGATCCCCGCGCGCTCCTCGGCAAGCAAAAACGGATCGTCGAGCCGTCGGCAGACGCTCCACGCGACCTCGCGCCCCGAGAGCAATCCGAAGGAGAGCGGTAGCCCGAGCCCCGAGGTCGGGAGAGCGGGCGTTCGCACCGCGCGCGGATACTCGACCAAGCGCTCGTTGACGAAACGCTCGAGCGTGGCCCGCGCCGCCCCTTCTCCGACCGGATATCTCCACACCGTTGCGCCGAATTCTTCGGGCGTCGGCAACGGCTCGCTCGGCAAAACGCTCGGAGCGAACTGCGCGGCGACGTCGACCGGGGCGCGCAGCACTCCAGGTTCGCGCCAGAGACGATAGAATGCGTTGAACGAACGAAAGCCGGTCTCATCGCTATCGGATTCGAGTTGCTCGGGATCGATCGCGACTGCTTCGTGAACGGAGAGCGCGCGCAATCCAAGCTCTTCGACGATTGCCTGCATCCGCAAGTCTTCCCGAACGCCCGCGGGATCGTACCGCTTACTCCATGCAACGTAACGCGCACCGGTCGCGCGCGCAACCGAGCGGATCGTGACGTCGATTGCTCCGCGCCGCACGAGTAATTGCGAGCCACGCAGGCGCAGCTCGGCATCGAGTTGCGCGACTGCCGCGCAAAAATAGGCTGCGCGACGCGGATTCCGTGCGATCCGTTCGATCCGACGCCGATCGAGAATCAACAGCGGAAAGAGCGTGCTCCCCGGCTCCGAGGCAGCATAGACGGCCCGGTCGGTAAGCCGCAGGTCGCGATCGAAGCAGAGAAGGGTTCCGTTCATTTCTCAGCGGCGATGCCGTCGATATATGCGGCGACATCGGCGAGATCGTGGCGCGTCAATTGCGACGGATAGAGCTTCGGCATCGGCGCTTCGGGTTCTTCAATCGCTCCGAAAATGCGTGCGTCATTCCATCTCTTCGGCAGTGCGTGGAGATCGGGGCCGAGACGCGTCCCCCGTGCGTCGGCACCGTGACAGGCCGCGCAACGCTGGAGATAGACGCCACGCCCTCGCGACCCGTCCCCGTGCAGCATCGCCACCCGACCGTCGCGAACGTGGCCGGCACATGCCGTCAGGAGGAGGGCGAGGCTCGCAATACCGGCTCGGTTCTTCACGCGCAACGCGTTCGCCCCATGCAGGCGCTTCTCCCCACCATTGGGAAGAGAGCCGCCGTGGCAGGACGCAAGATTTTCCTCCGCTTCGCACAGTCGAGCGATGTGGAACGGCTGACGCGCGAAGGCGTGATCACGGCTCCCCCACCAGCGAAAGAGACGTGGAACCAGCGCATCGTGCGCTGGCTCTCCGAGCAGCGCGCAGGCCGCCGTGCCGTGCTCGTCGCCGAGGACTCCACCGGGCTGCTCGGCATTCTCCATCTCGTTTTCGAACTTCCGATCGGTTTCAAAGATCCCGAAGCAGCAAACGGCTTCGATATCGCGATGATCGAAGGGCTGCATCTGCGCGCCGGCGTCCCGCCCGAAGTCGGTAACGAAATGATCGAAGAGATCCAACGAATCGCCGCCAAACGCAAGGTCACCACGTTGACCTTTTGCATTCCGATGAATCAGCCGCGCGCGATTCGCCAAGTGAAAGACTGGGGCTTCGAAGAATTTCGCATCATGGCCGAGCCTTCGAAAATGCTCGCGTTTTTCCGGAAGACCGTCTAGTGCCGAAACGAGGCCGCTCCCGCTTGACGTCAGCGAACGTTTCTTCGTCGTATCGAGTATCGAAGAGAGCGCGAAGCGGAATGAAGCCGTGGGAACCCGACGCAAACTGCTAAGCCGGGCGAAAAGAACGCCGACGGCACGCGAGCAAACGGCGCAATGAACGAAATCGAGAAACCGATCGCCCTTTACCGCAAAGCACAGGCGCTCTATCGCGCGCGAGATTTTGAGGGCGCCGCCGCCGAATATCGACGCTGCATCGGCTTAGTTCCCGACTTTGCGACCGCGCACATGCGCTATGCCGAACTGCTCATGCACCTTGGAAACGCCGATGCAGCGCTCGCCGAGATGCGCGCCGGATTTCGGCCCATCTCCGGACAGGTCGCTCCGTTTCGCGGGAACGGCGAACCGATTCGCGTCTTGCAACTCGGTTCTTCGTCGGTGCAAGGACAGACCGGAACCGATCAAATTCTCGACCCGCTCCTTTTCGAAACCACGACGATCCTCGTGCAATACTGGGATCCCGAACTCGCACTTCCCGCGCACGATATTACGTTCAATCTTATCGCCGACCCCGATATCGACGCGCCGGCACTCGCAATGGCGACCGAACTTCTCGAAAGCGACCGCGCCCCCGTTCTCAACGCGCCGCGCCTCATGGCGCACACTTCGCGCGTCGCGCATCCGCTTCGCATCCAAACGATTCCCAACACGATCGCCCCGAGCGTACGGTTGCTTCCGCGCACCGAAATCGACGCGGCGAGCCTCCCCTTTCTTCTCCGCTCCCCCGGCTATCACAACGGCGCGCACTTCGAACGCATCACCACGGAGGCCGAACTTGAAAGCGCGCTTACCTCACTCCCGGGATACGAGTTACTGCAGATCGAGTATGTCGATACCGCCGCCGATGATGGTCGCATTCGAAAGTACCGCGCGATGATCGTCGACGGCGTGCCGTATCCCGCACATCTTGCCGTCGCCCGCCATTGGAATATTCACTATTTCAGTGCCGAGATGGGCCCCGCCGAGCGCGCCGAGGAGATCGATTACCTCACCGATCTTCGCGGGCATCTCGGCGACCGCGTCACCGAGGCGCTCGTTGCCGTCGGGCGTTCGACCGAACTCGATTATTTAGGAGTCGATTTCGCGATCTCCCGCGAGGGAAAGCTCGTCGTCTTCGAAGCGAACGCCGCGATGACCGTCTTCCTTCCCAGCGAGAGCGCCGCGACGCCGGAGCGCCGTGCCGCTGCCATGCAGATTTTCTCCGCTGCGCAACGGATGATCGCGCAGCGAGTGGCTAGCCCCCGATCTCGCTAAAGGCGCGCATTTGCGAGGTGGCCTCGCCGACGCGCAAGTGGTGCCGCTCCGGCTTCACCAACATCGCCGCGGTCAATCGATCGCGCAAACGCTCGTCGCTCTCGCCCGCGCGCAACGCCTGCTTCAGATCGAGATGATTCTCGCCGAAGAGGCAGAGCCGCAGCCGACCGTCGGCGGTCAGACGAACGCGATTGCAGCGTTCGCAATAATCGTGCGAGAGCGGACTGATGACGCCGATGCTTCCACCGCCGCTTGCAAAACCATAATACCGCGCTGGGCCGTTCCCGCGCGGCCCGGCTATCGGATGCAGCGATTCCATCGCCGATATCCGCTCGAGAATCTCTTCGGCCCCGATGTAGGCCTCTGCGGCGATCTCGAGATTCTCGCGCACCGGCATTAACTCGATGAAACGCACCGCAACCTCGCGTTCGCGCGCATAGCGGGCGAACGCTTCGATCTCGTCGTCGTTTCGTCCGCGCATCGTCACGCAATTGATTTTTACCGGCGTTAGGCCGGCGCGCACGGCAGCGTCGATTCCGGAGAGCACGAGTGCGAGCCCCGGTCGACGAGCGAGCGCTTCGAAGCGCTCCGCACGCAAGGTATCGAGCGAGACGTTCACGCGCGTAAGTCCGGCAGCCACGAGCGCAGGCAGTTGCTCTGCGAGCAGCAAGCCGTTGGTGGAGAGCGCGATCTCCTCGATTCCATCGATGGCGCGAATCATCGCGACCAGACGATGGAGGTCGCGTCGCACCAGCGGCTCTCCACCGGAGAGCCGAATCTTGCCGACGCCAAGCCCCGCAAAGATCCGAACGAGCCGCTCGATCTCTTCAAAGCTCAGCAACTGCTCGCGCTCGATCCACGGCAGCCCTTGTGCAGGCATACAGTAGATGCAGCGAAGATTGCATTTGTCGGTCACCGAAATGCGCAGATAATCGATCCGACGCGCGAACGCATCGGTGAGGGATCCGGCGCGAAGATCGATGGTTTCCACTAGCTCGAACCTTCAACGCCGAAAGCCGCACTCTTGGATGCAGCGGCGATCTCCTCGGCGACCGTTTCGTCGATCTCCGCATCGCTTGCGCGTGCTAACGCTCGCCGCGCTGCCGGGCCGCCAATACGACCGAGCGCCCACGCGGCGGCCCCGCGCACGAGCGGGTGCGGATCCTCGGCGAGTGCAGCGGCGAGCGCCGGAATGGCGGCGCGGTCGAGGGCGTTTCCCAGCGCCATTGCGGCGTTTCGGCGCAGCACCGCCGCGCCGCGCCATCCCATCGCCGTCGGTCGATAGCGGCGTTTGTACTCACCGCTGCGTAGCGCCAGCAATCGGAGAAGGTCGGGTTGCGCGAGCGCCTCATCGACGGGATCGAACGCCGCATCGCCGCAGAGCCCGGCACGCACGGTCGGCGGACAGACCTCCTGGCAGAGGTCGCATCCCCAGAGCCAATCGCCGAGCAACGGGCGCAGCGCGCGCGGTATCGTGTCGACGCGCTGCGTGAGGTCGGCGATGCAGCGCGTTGCCTCGATCGTGTAGTCCCCGCGCAGCGCACCGGTCGGACAGATATCGATGCAGCGGCGACATGCTCCGCACGATTTTTTGAGCGGCTCATCGGCGGGAAGCGGAAGCGAGCAGAATATCTCGCCGAGAAAAACGTACGAGCCGAGCTCGGGAGCGATCGCATTGGTGTGTTTGCCGATCCAGGCCAGCCCCGCGCGCGCGGCGCGCGCCCGCTCGGCGACCGGTGCGGTATCGCAAGCGATCGCGGTAACGCTCCGCTCGGCGGTCGCATCGATCTGCGCGGCGAGATCGTCGAGGATCGCGCGGACACGCACGTGATAATCGCGCGACCAGGCATATTTGGAGACCCGGCCGCTCCCGGGTTTCACGCGTTTGGGTGCGGGGCGAGCGTAGGGAATTGCCACGCAGATAACGCTGCGTGCCCGCTCGAGAATGCGGAGCGGGTCGGCGGCAGCATCGGCATAGGCATCGCCGTATCCCCACGTCTGGAGATCGCCGCGCTCGAAGGCATCGCGCATGCGCTCGCGCGTCTCGACATCGACCTCGGCATCGGCAATGCGCGCGCGCACGCCGAGCGCTTGACAGCGTTCCGCGAGCGCCTTGCGCACGCTCGTCAAGGTCGCGTCGTCAGAGCGTAGCGAGATCGCCAAGGGGGCCTTTGGGAAAGGCACGATCGATCGCCGCACATTCATCGCTGCTCAGACGGATCTCACCGGCGAGCGCATTCTCTTCGACGTGGGCGATGGAGGAGGCTTTGGGAATCGCAAAAAGCATCGGCTCGCGAGTCAAAAACGCGAGAATGACCGCTCGCACGCTCGTGTCGTGCGCGGCTGCGATCTCGCGCAGCGTCGAATCGGCGAGCAATGCCGAGATCGCTTTTCTTCCGAAGGGGGTATATCCGACGACCGCGATCTCGTGCAATCGCGCGTACGGGAAGAGGCGATGCTCGGCCGTGCGTTCGTGAAGATGGTAGAGCACCTGATCGCAGATCAACGGATGGGGCGCGAGTGCTTCGCGGGCGCGTTCGAGATCTTCGAGATCGCAGTTGCTGACGCCGGCGAAGCGAATGCTGCCGTTCTCGATCAGCGTTCGCATTGCGCGCATCGTCTCTTCCACGGGATATTCGCCGCACCAATGCAGCAGATAGCCGTCGAGGTACGGCGTTCCAAGGCGTTGGAGGCTTCGCTTCGCGGCGGCGAGCGTTCCATCGTAACTTGCGTTGCTCGGGAGCACCTTACTCACGAGAAAGAGCGACGCGCGTTCGAGCGGTGCGATCGCTTCGCCGACGATGCGCTCGACTTCGCCCGAACCGTACATCTCCGCGGTATCGATATGCGTCATTCCGAGCGCAACCCCGCGTTGCAACGTGGCGATCGCTTCGCTACGCCGCTGTTTGCTCTCGGGAATATTCCAGGTGCCTTGCCCGATGACGGGAAGTGCGATTCCGGTCGCGCCGAATTGCCGCCGCTGCATGCTAAAAAAACTCGAATCCCGCATCGAGCGCGGCGTAACGAAGGAGTCCGCCCTCGAGATGCGCCAACCGTTTGAACCCCGCATCGCGCAGACGCCCGATCGCCCAGCGCGAGCGCACGCCGACGCGGCAGGCAACGATATAGCGTTTCGCACTATCGAGTTCGTGCATGCGCGCCTCTAACTGCGATGCGGGAACGTGCAGCGCGCCCGGAACGATCCCGAGCGCCGCTTCGTGCGGTTCGCGAACGTCGAGAAGAATCGCCTCGCGCATCGCCGCGTCGAGTTCCTCCGGAGCGATCTCGACGACACCGGTCAGCGGAGCGGTCGCTTCTTCGATCAGATCGACCGGTTCGAAGAGCGTCGGCCGTTCGCCGCAACGAATGCAATCGGGATCGCGTTCGAAACGCACCTCGCGGCTGCGGGCGGCGAGCGCATCGACGAGCATCAAGCGCCCGCGTAGCGGCTCGCCGATCTGCAAGAGCGCTTTGAGCGCTTCGTTTGCCTGCCATGCACCGACGATACCGGGTAATACGCCGAGCACGCCGCCCTCCGCGCAGGTTGGAACGCTTCCCGGCTCGGGGGCGTGCGGAAAGAGACAGCGATAGCAGGGCCCCTCGGAATCGAAGCGCGTCACTTGCCCATCGAAACGAAAGATCGCGGCGAAAATCTCGATCTTCCCTTCCAACGAACAGGCATCGCTCGCGCAGTAGCGCGTGGTAAAGCGATCGCTGCAATCGATGACCACATCGTAGAGTCGCACCAGTTCGCGTGCATTGCTTGCATCGAAACGCCGTTGGAGCGCATCGATCGTCACCTGCGGATTGAGCGCGTGAAGACGCCGCGCCGCGACCTCGGCCTTCGGGGCGCCGATATCATCCTGCTCGAAGAGAATCTGCCGCTGCAGATTGCTTTCGTCGACGCAATCGTCGTCGATGATGCCGATCCGACCGACGCCGGCAGCAGCAAGATAGGCGAGGACGGGTGCCCCGAGCCCACCGGCACCAATGACCAGCGCCCGCGCCGCAGCGAGGCGCTGCTGCCCCGCTAAGCCGATCTCGGGTATGAGGAGATGCCTGCTGTAGCGCCGCAGCGCGTGCGTACCCGCGAAGTTCACGATCTCGGGAAACGTTCGTCAAGCCACGCCAAAACCTCGGCTCGAGCGCGCGGCCCGGCTTCGGTGTGGTCGCTCTCGATAGTGACGAAATGCTTTCCCTGCGGAGCGCGCTCGTAGAGATCGCGAACGCTCGCCGGCGAGACCATCGCGTCGGCGCTCGCCGCGACGTAGAGCGTCTGCCGACCGAGCAACATCGGCAGCCGGCGATCGAGCCGACGATCGATTCCGTCGACGAGCTCCGGAAGCGTGACGCCATCGACGTATCCGGAACGGAAATCCGTCGCGCCGGCGCGTTGCAATGCCGAGAGCGCGGTCGGCCGCCCGTACCCGGTTGCAATCGCGACCGCCCCGAGCAACGTGCGATCCTCCGCAGCGGTGAAGAGCGCGGCCATCGCCCCCATGCTGTGCCCCAGCGTCAACACGCGTGCATAACCGTGCGAACGCGCAAGCGCGACGACCGCCGCCATCGCCGCGACGGTATCCTCGGCATCGCGCAAGCGTCCGCCGCTCGCGCCGAGCCGATGTCCGGGAAAATCCAGCGAATAGATCGCAAATCCGTGCGCGGCGAGAAATGCGCAAAGCGGATCGAGGTTGTGCTTACTACTCGAATATCCGTGCCCGACAACGATCGCCAACTCGCGCGAGCGGCGCGGTTCGTACGCGAGCGCCGCGATCGAGCCGTTCTCGGTTGCGACGTGATGCAGATCGAGCTTCACGGTTTCCCCTCACCGCAACGATTCTCGATCCAGGCGCGCGCTCCGTCGCGATAGCGCTCCTCTTTCCAAATCGGTGCGCGTTCCTTGAGCGCATCGATCGCGCTGCGCGCCGCGGTGAACGCATCGCCCCGGTGCGGCGCAGCGGCGACGACGATGACGGCGATATCGCCGACGGCGAGTTCACCGATGCGGTGGACGATGGCGAGCCGTACCTCGGGCATCGTCGCTTGAATCTCGTCGGCGATCTCCACGAAACTCGCTCGCGCCAACCCGGCATGGGCTTCGTAGCGAAGCCCGGTCACCGCTCGACCATCATCGGCGCTTTCGCGCACCACACCGCAAAAACTCACAACTCCCCCGCAGGCGGAGCTGCGGATTGCGGCTTCGACCGCTCGCGGATCGATCGGTTCCTCGACGATTGCCAACATCGCGACTATCCGCCCCCGTAGGGCGGCAACAACGCCACCTCATCGCCCTCGCGCAACACCTGCCCGGTATCGCAGAGCCGCTCGTTGCAGGCAAAACGCAATCCGCCATCGAGCCCTTGCAGCCGCGGTTCGCTCTCGACGAGTGCGGCCCACAGTTCGCGCACCGTTGCGCCGTCGGCGAGCGCGATCTGCCGACTCGCTCCGAGTACCTCGCGCAGCCGGGCGAAGGCGACGATGCGGATGCTCGGCATCGCCTTAGAAACCGCCGAGATCGGTGCTGTACCCGTTCTGATCGAGCCAGGCTCGCGAGGCAGCATGCAGGTGGAGTTGATCGATGCGATTGCAGATGAGTTTATGCAGCAATACCCTCCAGAAGTGTTCGTCTTTTGCGTAGACTTCGTCGGGGATATGATTCTCGCTCCGCGCAAACTCTCGCAGCGCTGCCCAATCGGCGTCGGCAAGAATCTTCCGTAACCGCGATTCGTAATCGGGGCTTGCGTTCGGCTGCATCATGCACTTCTTCTCCCTTGGGACGGTAACGCATAGCGTTCGATGGCGCGTGCAACGCCATGGCGTGCAACGTCGAGCGTCACGCGGCCGACCGCTTCCCGGACGGCAGGCTCCGCGTTCCCCATCGCGACGCCGATGCCCGCCCAGCGCAGCATCGGAAGATCGTTCGCCGAATCGCCGATGGCGAGTACGCGCTCGCGCGGGATCTGAAAATCGGCACAGAGCCGCGCTAAGGCGCGCTCCTTCGTCGCTTCGCGCGCGGTTACCGCACACTCTTCAAACGCGCCCCAGTGCTCGAACTTTGCGTGAACCGGGCGCCGCGAGAGCTCGCCGCGCACCGCTTCGACCGAGGCATTGCCGAGAAAACGAAGCATCGTCGGTGCGCCTTCGCGCAGCAGGCGAAAATCCTCGACCTCGACCCAATGCGGAGCGACCATATCGGGCATATAGCGTTCGCGTCCCGCGAGTCGGTGGAAGCGCTCCTCGTGATAGATCGCGAGATCGAGGTCGCGCGCGCCGGCAAAATCGATCAGTTCGCGCGCCTGCTCGATCGGCACCGGGATATGCCCCAAACTCCGCCCGCTCTGGAAATCCTTGGTGAGCGCTCCGTGGCAGCAGATGACCGGCAGATCGAGCCGCAGCTCGCGCGCGAGCATCGACGGGAACTCCGCCCCCCGTCCGGTCACGAGGACGACGCGCACTCCACGAGCAAGCGCCCGTTCGATCGCTTTTCGTTCGGGCTCGGCGACACGATCGTCGGCCTGCAAGAGCGTTCCATCCAAGTCGAGTGCAATGAGTTCTATCGGTATCACGGCCTCATAGCATAACCGCTCCCGTCAATGTGAGGGGTGCGACCATCGGCGGTCGAACTAGCGAAAGTATCGTGAAAGCTTTCCCTTCGACCGCTCGACGGAGCTTCGCCCCGCTCCTCGCCCTCGCGGCGATGCTCGCGGTCGCAAGCCCGGCGCTCGCGCAGGCCGCCTGCACGAACGAGGGCTTCACCGTCGAGGGCTCGCCGGTGAGCATCGAACTCTGCTTGCGCTCGGTGACGCTCGACCCGGCGACGAGTTCGCGCACCGCCCATGTCGAGGCGACCACCTCGACGCCGAGCCGCAGCGCCACCGTACAACTCGCGCTTTTGCTGCCGATGGGGAGTGCGTCGGCCAACGCTCCTGCCTCCATCGAACTCGCCCCGATCGGCCTCGTCGGCACCCTGCACCTCACCCTGCACGTGACGCCCGACTCCGCATCGATCGACTCGGCCCTGCTCACCCCAGGTGCGGTCATCATCAAATAGAGCGAAACCGAGTTCGATTCAAAGGCGTTAAGAAGAATCATGCGGCGACGTTACATCGCGTATAACTCTGCAAAAATACCCGACGGCTGTCGATAGAGGTTTCTTTTGTCCTTTCCATCCACCATCTCCGATCTGACCGCGCGCGATCGCGCGCTCAAGGTCGAAGCAGCGATTCCCCCGGGGCTCTTCCGGGTAGAGAACGAAGAAGACCGCATCGCGTGGCGGGTCGCTCCCGAGCCCTTCGGGCTCTCGGTCGAGCAGTTCTCGCAGATCGAACGCATCGGAAACGATCTCCTCCGCTTTTATAAGGCGCTCAATTCGTTGTACGCGCGCAGCGTACGCGGTACCGCGCCCGCCTTCATCGCCGAGTATCTCGATCTGGGAAAACCCGAGCACATCGTCCGCCTCTCGCGGCAGAATCGTTTCAAAAACGATATTCCGGCGGTGATACGCCCCGATCTGCTCATCACCGAGAGCGGTTTTATCGCCTCGGAACTCGATAGCGTTCCCGGCGGCATGGGCTTCGTCGGTGCGATGGCGCACGCGTACGGGTCGGCCGGGATCGAGAGCGTCGGCGGGCGCGACGGCATGGCACGCGGCTTCGCCGAGATCTTTGCAGCGCAGTGCGGGAAGGAGCACCCGAGCGTCGCCGTCGTCGTCTCGGAGGAGTCGGGCGATTATCGCGCCGAGATGTCGTGGCTCGCTGCCGACGTCGCGCGTTTGGGCATCGCCGATGTTGCGGTCGTCCGTCCCGAGCAGGTGCTCTTCACCGAGGATGCGCTCTTCGTCAGAGATGAAGCCGGAAACGAACGCCGCATCGATGCGATCTATCGGAACTTCGAACTCTTCGATCTCCTCAACGTTCCCAAACAAGAACTCATGCTCTACGCGGCACGCCATCAGCGCGTGCGCATGACCCCGCCGCCGAAGGCGCACTTAGAAGAAAAACTCTCTTTCGCCTTGCTTCACCACTACGCGCTCGAACGGCTTTGGGTCGGCGAACTCGGCGAAGAACTTTTTATTCGCCTGCGAACGCTCTTTCCCGAAACGTGGATTCTCGATCCGCGCCCGCTGCCGCCGCAGGCCGCAATCGTCGGGGTGACGCTCGCCGGACGCCCGGTTGACGACTTCATGCACCTCGCTGAACTCACGAAGAGCGAACGCGAATACGTCGTGAAACCATCGGGCTTCTCCGAACTTGCATGGGGCTCGCGCGGCGTCAAGGTCGCGAACGATCTCACGCGCGACGAATGGAGCGAGGCGTTGCGCAACGGCCTTGCGCTCTTCGAAAAGACTCCGCATATCTTGCAGCGCTTTCATAAACCCAAACGCGTGCGCCAAAGCTATCTCGACCGGCGCAGCGACGAGATCCGCACCTTCGATGGGCGCGTCCGCCTCTGCCCGTACTATTTCGTCGTCGGAGAGAGCGTTCGCGTCGGCGGGATTCTCGCGACGGTCGCACCCGCCGATAAGCGCCTCATTCACGGCATGACCGACGCGGTCATGGCCTCCTGCGCGGTCGCCGAAAAAACGGCGTCGACCCAGCCTCGCTAAACCCGCGCCGCGAGCGCGGCGACAAATGCATCGATCTCGCCGAACGTGGTGTAGCCGTGCGGCGAGACGCGAATGCCGTTCGCGCGCCAGGTGGTGACGAAGCCCTCGCTCTGTAAGGAGCGACCGAGCTCGATACTCTCGCGCCCCGCAATCGAAAAGGTGAGGATTCCCGACACTCCCTTGCCGCCGGGGCGTTCGAGAACGCGCGCACCCAACGCGCGCACGCCGGCATCGAGACGCGCGCGCAGCGCCGCAATATGTCGCTCGATCCGCGCGATTCCCACGCTTTGGAAGAGCCCGAGCGAGGTTGCCAACGAGAGCGCACCGATGAAGTTCGGCGTACCGCCTTCAAAGCGCGATACATTTTCGATCCAACCTTGCGCGCCGTTGTGGAAGTCCCACATATCGGCGACGCTGCGCCATCCCGGTGCCGCAACGCGCAAGCGATCGCGCAATGCCGGGCTCACGTAGAGCAGCGCAACCCCTTGCAACGCACAGAGCCATTTCGCTCCGCCTGCGTAGAGCGCATCGATGCCGGTCGCGCCGACATCGAGATCGAGCGCGCCGAGCCCTTGAATCGCATCGACGACGATCGCAACGCCGCGATCGTGAGCGAGCGTCGCCAGCGCGGCAAGATCGTGACGCGCCCCGTCGGCATACGCAATCCACGAGAGCGCGAGAACGCGTGTCTGCGCCCCGATCTCGCGCGCGAGTCGCTCCGGATCGAGCACCGCGCGCGAACAATCGAGTTCGCGCACGATGACGCCGCGCTCGCGAAGTGCGCGCCACGGCCACGCATTGCTCGGAAACTCTTCGGCCGGCACGAGCACTTCCTCGCCGGGGCGCAGGTCGAAGCCCTGCGCGAGCACGTTTGCTCCCTCGCTAGAATTGCGAAGCAGCGCGATATCTGCCCCGCTTGCACCAATCGCGGCGCCGACGCGCTCGCGATACTCCGCCATCGCTCCCTCGTACGGAAAGGTTCCAAGCACGCCGCCCGTCGCGTGCGCGTCGACGAAAGCGTGAAGCGCATCGGCAGTAGGCGTCGGCAGAACGCCGACGGCGGCATGGTTGAGATAAACGCGATCCTTGCTGACCGCAAAGAGCGAGGGATCGAGCGGTGGAGCGGGCTCCGCCACGTTATTCGCCGATCATGTCCTTCGTGTGCCACGCGATATTACTCGCACGGTCGCCGACACGTTCGACGGCGGTGAGTACGAAAAGATAGCGCGTGCCGGAGGTAACGAGTTCGGAGTCGCGTTGCATCTCCTCTTGCAGCAGCGTGATGCTCCGCTTGTAGAGGCGGTCGACATCGTCATCGCGGGCGATGACTTCGGTTGCGAGCTCGGAATCGCGTTCGGTATAGGCACGCATCGCATCGAGCAGCATACCGTGGGCGACGGCGGCGATGCGATCGATCTCCACCTTCTGCGGGCGCAGCGCGGTATCTGCGAGTTTTATCGCATTCTTCGCGATCTCAACGGCGTAGTCGCCGACGCGTTCGAGATCGGTCGCGATCTCCAGCATCGCCGCGATCTCGCGCAGCTCTCCGGCAACCGGCTGCTGGCGCCAGATCAACTCGATGCAGTGCGACTCGATCTTGCGACGAAGGTCGTCGATGACGTCATCGCCGGCAACGACGCGGGCGCCGGTCGCTTCGTCGCGGCGCTCGAGCGCATCGACGCTCACGCGAATGGCATCGCCGACCAACGCGCCGAGACGCACGACATCGAGCCGAGTTCCTTCTAAAGCCTCATGATACGCGGTCCGCATCGATACCGTACTCCCCTTTCCCTAGGGTGATACCGACGCGAGGACGAAAGCACCTGCGCTCTTTATCTCATTTTAAGGAAGCGAGAGGTTTCTACACGTGTCTAAGATTCGTACGGTCGGCGTCTGCGGTGCCGGCCTCATGGGTAACGGGATCGCGCAGACCGCCGCGAGCGCCGGCTTCGACGTCGTCATCATGGAAGTCGCCGAGGCCCCCCTCCAACGCGGGCTCGCATCGATCGCCAAGTCACTCGATAAGTTTGTCGAAAAGGGCAAGCTCCCTCAGAGCGAGCGCGATGCAATCGTCGGACGCATCAAGGGAACGACGAAGATCGCCGATCTCAAAGATTGCGATTTGGTGATCGAAGCGATCGTCGAAAATCCCGAAGCAAAGAAGTCCCTGTTCAAACAACTCGACGATCTCTTGGCGCCGCATGCGATTATCTGCACCAATACGTCGAGTTTTTGCGTCATCGAACTTGCAGCGACGACCAAACGCCCCAATCGCGTCGCCGGCCTCCATTTCTTCAATCCGGTTCCGATTATGAAGCTCGTTGAAGTGGTGCGCACGATTGCGACAACGCAAGATACCATCGACGAACTCTACGCGTTCGCCCAAAAACTCGGCAAAGAACCGATCCTTGCACAAGATACTCCGGGCTTCGTCGTCAATCGTCTGCTGATTCCTTATCTTCTCTATGCGATTCGCTGCTATGAAGGCGGGCTCGCGAGCAAAGAAGATATCGATAAAGGCATGAAACTCGGCTGCGGCTACCCGATGGGGCCGCTTGAGCTCCTCGATTTCGTCGGACTCGACACCACCTATTATATCGCGCAGATCATGTTCGAAGAATTCAAGGATCCGATGATGGCTGCACCGCCGTTGCTCAAGCGTATGGTTCTCGCCGGACGGCACGGCCGCAAGAGCGGCAAAGGTTTCTACGATTATGAGTGAGAGCGCGAGCAACATTCGCGTCAGCGAGGCCGGGCCGATTGCGACGATCACGCTCGAACGCCCGGCCGTCCTCAACGCCCTCAACGCTGCGCTGCTCGACGAGCTCTCGCGCGCGCTCGCCGCGCTCGATGCACGCCCGGAGATTCGCGCGATCGTGCTCACCGGCTCGGGGGAGAAAGCCTTTGCTGCAGGCGCCGATATCGGCGAACTCAATGCAATTCCCAATGCCGGTGCCGGCGCTGACAAGTCGCGCGTCGGTCAGCACATCACGACGCAGATCGAGTCGCTTTCGAAGCCGGTGATCGCCGCGGTCAACGGTTTCGCGCTCGGCGGCGGCTGCGAACTGGCGATGGCCTGCGATATCCGCATCGCGTCGGAGAATGCGAAATTCGGCCAACCCGAGGTGAATCTCGGCCTGATTCCGGGATACGGCGGCTCCCAGCGCAGCACGCGCTACGTCGGGAAAGGCATGGCGCTCTATCTGTGCCTGACCGGCGAGATCATCGATGCGCAGGAAGCGCTGCGCATCGGTCTCGTCGAGCGGGTCGTTCCGCTCGCCGGGCTCATGGAGGAAGCGCAGCGCATCGCCGGTGCGATCGCCGCGAAGGCGCCGCTCGCAATAGCTGCCTGCAAGCGCGCGATCCATCGTGGTGCGCATCTCTCGCTCGCCGACGCCCTTGAGATCGAGGCGATCGAGTTCGGCCTCCTCGTCGATACCAAGGACTTCCGCGAGGGCACGAGCGCTTTTCTTGAGAAACGCAAAGCCGTTTGGTCCGGCAAATAAACGCGCCGCTTTACATAAACTTGACTTAAAGGAATTCCTCGCTGGGCATTTCGCTCGAGGATATTCCGCCCTCCGACAGAAGTCGCTTTCGATGTTTCTGCAGAGAGCCTTCGTCGCTGCTTTTGCTGCATTCGCAGCGCTAGCACTGACCGCGTGTGGTGGGTCGAATGCCACCTTTCTCCCGTCGCAACCGTCGGCTCCCGCCGCGGTTGCGACTCCGGCGACCGTTCCGGGTTTTGTGAGCGGTCTCACCACCCCGCTGACCTTCAATATCACCATTCCGTCGCCGGGTCTCGGCGCGGTGACCGGGGTTGCGGTCAGCGGAAACATCATCGGTCAACCCGCCCAGTCGGCGACCGCCCCCTGCACGCCGACCGGCTGCAGCATCACGATCCCCAACGCCCCGGTCGGGCCGAGCGGTTACGTCATCGACCTCACGAGCGGAACGAACCTGCTCTCGACCGCCACCATCGGCCAGTACGTCCTGTACCAGACGCAGAGCGTCGGCCTGAGTTTCGGCGGTACGATCGCATCGGTCAAACTCTCCGTCGAGCCGACGACCGTGAAGATCGGTACGGCGCAGAACGTTCTCCTCACGCTCCTGGCCTACGACGCGAACGGCAATCGGATCGTCGGTTCGCAGCCGCTCGCAACGCCGGTACTCGTCACCGCGCCGGGCAACGCCCCCGGAAGCTTGCCCGTCATTCAGTTCACAAGCGCCAATCAACGCCTGAGCTTCGCCTATAACGGCGGCGCTTCCGGGTACGGAGCGACAACCTTCACCGGTAGCGTTGGATCGCTGACCGGTACTGCGACGCTCGTCGAACATATTCCCAACGACACCACGGTCGTCAACGGCGTCACGCAGAATGTCGGCGGCGATCAGCGGATGACCAACGAAATGGCGGCCGCCTTCGGTGACGGCAGCGTCACCTTCAGCGGTGCGGCGCGCCGCCCGCTCGCGTTGCGGTTGCCGCAGTCGGCATCGATCGCGGTGCGTCCCCCAAGCGGCAGCCAGGGATCGCAGAGTTCGTGCGTCGCCTGGGCGACCGGATATATGACCGCTTCGACGATCTCGGGTGCGCGTTTCAATTACACGACGTTTCTCACCGGAGCGGGCGCGCCCGATTACACGAAGATTCTCTCGCCCGCATTTGTCTACAATCAAATCAATCGCGGACGCGATGCCGGAAGCCTCGAATCCGATGCGTTAACGCTGCTCATCGCCAAGGGTGACGCGCCATGGGTCTATATGCCCTTCAATGAAACCGACTATCTCACCCAACCGACGGCAACGGCCTTCACCGCGGCATTGCCGAACAAGATCACGAATTTCACCCATCTGCCGCGCACCGACGCCAATGGCATCGCACAGATTAAAGCCTCGATTGCAGCCGGCGTTCCGGTGCTCTGGGGCGCGAACGTCGACGCCAATTTTTCCAATCTCACCGCGAACGATATCTGGACCGGCCCGAGCGCGACCGGCGGCGGACACGCGATGACGATCGTCGGGTACGACGACACGAAAGGCGCGTTCATCGTCGCGAATTCCTGGGGACCAACGTGGGCGAACAACGGCACGTTCTATCTCGCCTATAGCGCCTGGAACATTCCCTCATCCGACACGTTCATCGTCAATCCGTAGACGAGATCCGGCGATACAAAAAGCGGTAGGAGCCTCTGCTCCTACCGCTTTTTCTGAAGATGTTGCAATGCATTGCTCATCGCCGGCCCAATTGCCGGGTTGAAGCCGGTCCAGGTCGCGCGAATATATCCGCGCGGATCGATCACCACCATCGTCGGAAAACCGAGGATTTGAAAGTATCCCCGCGAGAGTTGCTGCGGATCGAGAACGACGTGATGCATGCCGTGCGCGATGGCGAAGCGGCGAACGGCGATGCGCGATTCGCCGACATCGACCGGAACGACGAGCGCTCGCGGATGGGAGCGCTCCCAGCCCTGAACGAGCGGTAATTCCGCGCGACACGGCGTGCACCAGGTCGCAAAGAAATCGAGGAAGAGCACCTTCCCGCGCGCCGATGTTACGGTAAACGCTGCGCCGCCGTTCAGTCGTGCAAAGGCGACATGCGGCGCGGGAAAGGCGCCGGGTGCATTGAGCAAGCGCGGCGCGATGAAGACTTTCCAGAGCGCAAAGAGGATCAGCGCGATCGCCGCGATGTCGAGCAGACGCCCCCACGGTACGCGCGCGCGTGGGGGCGTCTGCGGATCGCTCACGTTACTCCGCGGAGAAGACGGCTGCGATTCCCTGGCCGCCGCCGATACACGCCGATGCGACCGCTATGCCGCCGCCGCGACGCTGCAATTCGTGCAACGCCGTATAGGCGATGCGTGTACCCGAAGCGCCGAGCGGATGACCGAGCGCAATTGCGCCGCCGTGCGGATTCAGTTTCGAGCCGTCGTCGCCGAGATCGCGCAAACAGGCGATGACCTGCGGCGCGAAGGCCTCGTTAATCTCGATGAGATCGACGTTTTCGTGCGCGATGCCGACGCGCTGTAACGCTGCGGGAATCGCCATCGCCGGCCCGATGCCCATGATATCGGGATCGACGCCGACTGAGGCGCCGCCCAGCAACCGGCCGATCCAGCGAATGCCGTCGGCGCGCGCCTGTTTCACCGTCGTCAAAACGACGGCGGCAGCGCCGTCGGTGATGCCGCTGGCATTTCCGGGAGTGACGACACCCTCTTTCCGAAAGCGCGCGGGAAGTTTTGCCAACCGCTCCATCGAGAGCCCCTCGCGCGGTCCTTCGTCGCGATCGATGCGCACGGTCGTCCCCTTCGGCCCCGGCACCTCGACGGCAACGATCTCGTCGGCAAAGTATCCGCTACGCTGAGCCTCGAGCGCGCGCTCCTGGCTCGCCAGCGCGAAGGCATCGCACTCTTCACGCGAGACGGAATATTTCGCTGCGAGATTCTCGGCGGTAATCGCCATCGGCAGGCCGTTGTACGAATCGGTGAGCGCCTCCCAGAGTGAATCTTCGAACGCAACTTTCGCGCCGAGCGCAAAGCCGGTGCGCGCGCCGCGAACGACGTGCGGAGCCTGGCTCATCGATTCCGCACCGCCGGCGAGCACGTAGCGTGCCTGGCCGAGCGCGAGCGACTGGGCGCCGGAGAGAATCGCCTGCAGCCCCGAGCCGCAAAGGCGATTGAGCGTCAGCGCCGGCGCTCGAACCGGGAGCCCCGCGCGCAGGCCGACGTGGCGTGCCAGATAGATCGCGTCGGCGCTGCTCTGGATGACGTTTCCGAAGATCACTTCATCGATCTGTCCCGCCGGAACGCCGCTGCGAAGGATCGCGCCGGCGGCGGCGGCGACCCCGAGGTCGGTTGCGGTCAGCGCCGAAAGGGCGCCCCCAAAGTTGCCGAACGGCGTACGGGCGCCGGCAACGATAACGATATCCTGGTCTGTAAGACTACTCTTCATACTTCCCCACTTCTTCCCGCAGGAGCCCCGCTCCGGCAGGCCCATTCCTCCTCGATCCATAATCAGCGCGCGTTATGCCGATCAATAGACCTGCTGCCTTCACGCTCGATGCCCGCTCGCTCTCCGCCGCGACGAAGACCGACCTGATCCTCGAGAGCTTCGACAAACTTCAGCTCGGAAATATCCTGGAGATCCGCGAAGAGGGCGACCCGCGCGCCCTTCGCAACGAGCTCACGCAGCTGCGCCCGGGGCGCTTTTCGTGGGATGCCCGTAACCTCGGTGGAAATCGCTGGACGTTGCGGCTCGAACGGATCGACGAGCATGCCGACGGTGAAGCCTTTCTCCAGCATGTCTCGCAATTTAGCGATGCGAAGGCCTCGACGGTGAAAGAGCTCGCGGGCCAGTTAAGCGAGCGCTCTTTCAAGTCCGGCGATACCATCTTCGATGAGGGCGAGCTGTGGCCGTATCTCGGCATCGTCAAGAGCGGGAAAGTGATCTACACCCTGCTCTCGCCCGACGGCAAAACGCATACGATCGGCGAGCGACTCACGCACGACACGCTCAACGAGAGCGGAACCTTCGACGGCGGCGGTGCAACCACGCGCGCCGAAGCGCTCACCGACGCGACGATCGTCACCATTCCAAGTGAGGCAGTGATTCATGCCTGCCGCAACGACGCCGAGCTCGCACTCGGATTCCTCATCGGTTCATCGCAGGCGCGTCGTCGTTCGATCGATACGATCGCCGATCTCGCCTTCGCGCACGTGCTGCAGCGCGTATCGAAGTTTTTGCTTGGCTATGCACGCACCTCGGTCGGCATGACGCGCGGACTTCCCGGCGTCGAAAATCTCTCGCAGGCGCAGATCGCTGCAGCCGCCGGAACCGTCCGCGATATGGCGGCTCGCGCGCTGCTGCGATTGAAAAACGCGCACGCGGTCGAGTTGGACCGCGGGCGCGTGAAAGCGATCGATCGGGCGCGCCTTGAGGCGTTCGCGCAGAACGTTCAGGCGCCGCCGGTCTAGGAGAGAACCTCGAGCGCTTCGGCCTCCTCGGGCGCCTGCGCATCGAATGCCAGGCGCTTACTTTTTGCCGCCGCATCGGCGAGCGGATCGCTCCCCGCGGCCGGCGTGGCGCTCGGCTGGGGAATGCGCCCGGCGAGTGCGTCGCGCCCCTTGCGCACCGAGGCAAGCGCGCCTCCGAGACGCCCTTCGAGCTCGGCGAGCATCTGCTCGGCGTAGTGATCGGCACCCTCACGAACCTTTTTGGCGCGCTCTTGGGCATCGCGTAACACCGCCTCCGCAGTCGCGCGCGCGCGGCGAACGATCTCGTGTTCGTCGAGGAGCTCGTCGTGCTTCGCCGAGGCCTCGGCGAGCATCGCCTCGGCCCGTTCTTGGGCATCGCGCACGAAAAGATCGCCGTCGCGAGCGATGACCTTCGCTCGGCCGATTTCGTTCGGCAACGAATCGCGAATCTTATCGACGAATTCGTCGATCCGCTCGGCTGAGAGAACCCGATAACCGGCCGGCAACCACAGGCCTTCGTGAACGTAGGCGTGGAGCTTCTCGAGAACACGTTCAACCGACATTATTACCCTCCGTTTCGATGCGAGCGTTCGTTGCGTTTGGTGGACATCATGCGCAGCACGGGGTCGGGGACCAACCCACGAACATCCCCTCCGAGAAAGAACACTTCTTTGACGATACTCGAACTCACGAATGAAAACCGTTGATCGGACATCAAAAATAGCGTGTCGACATCGGAGAGCGTTCGATTCATGAGTGCGGTCGCCATCTCGCTCTCAAAATCCGAGACAACACGCAGCCCTTTGACGATGACGTCGACCTTTTCGGCGCGCACGTAATCGGCGAGCAATCCGCGAAAATGGCAAACGCGAACGTTCTTCATGTGCGCGACGGATTCGCGGAGCATACGCTCGCGCTCGTCGAGCGTGAACATCGGGTTTCGTTTTTGCGGATTGACGACGACGGCGACGAGCAACTCGGCGAAGACATGCGACGCTCGTTCGATGACGTCGAGGTGCCCGTTGGTCGGCGGATCAAACGAGCCCGGATAGATTGCGCGGGTCACGCGAGGACGAGCCTCGGCGACAGAAGCCGGCCCGGAGACGGGAATGCGTCGACGTCAGACAAACTCCTAACCGTTGTCGGGTTCGAAAAACGCGAGAGCGACATCGCCGTAGACTTCTTCTCGCACCCCGCGATACCCCGGTATCGTCGGCAAAATTCGCTTCGCGCTATGCTCGTAGATCACGAGCGCGCCCGGCGCGAGGAGCCCACGCTCGATCAGCAAGCGGAATGCCTGCAGCGGGACGGGATCGGCATACGGCGGATCCATGTAGACGATATCGAAGGGGCCCGCGATCCGATAGAGCGCGCGCTCGGCCGGCGCGGCAACGAGCGCATAGGCGGGCTCGCTCAGACCAAAGTTCTCCGCTGCCGCTTCGATGGCCAACGCGGTCTCGCGGTGCCCCTCGACGCTGACGACGCGCCCCGCTCCGCGCGAGGCGGCCTCAAAACCGATCGCGCCGGTTCCCGCGAAAAGATCGAGGAACGCTGCCTCCGCCATGCGGGGAGCGAGAATCGAAAAGAGCGATTCCTTGACACGACCCGGCGTCGGGCGCACGTTGGGGCCCTTCGGGGATTTGAGTTTGCGGCTGTTCAGGGCGCCGCCGGTAATTTTCGGCATCGTGCTCTCTTACGGATGGAGGGACTGCAGAGGTTCCACATCGCGAACGACGATCATACCGTCCTCTCGATCAGGAGCGGTAGCAACTCGTCGAGCGAACGAATCGTCGCCGTCGGCGCAGCGAGATCGGCGGGATAGGGCTTGCTTCCGCCGTCGAGCCAGAGGGCGGCAAAGCCGGCACCGAGCGCGCCCGCGATATCGGTGTACGGATCGTCACCCACGTAGAGGATCCGCTCTGCTTGGAGGCCCATGCGCGCGGCGAGGAGATCGAAGGCGCCCCGTTCGGGTTTGCGTAGCCCGATCCGCTCGCTGGCAAGAACGGGGTAAAAGAAACCGATCTGCGCCGCTTTGCGCTCCTGGAGCCCGGCGGCCCCGTTGGAGAGCGCGGCGACGCGGAGATCGCTCTGCGCGAGTGCGGAGAGCAAACGTCGGGCTGCGGGCATCGGCACGACCAAGCGCGGGACGAGATCGAGGCAGCGTTGGCGGAACCACGGCGCCCATCCCTCACCGCCCTCACCGCCGCAGCGCTCGACGTATCGACGCAGCACCGTTTCGAGATCGACACCCTCGCTGCGATAGCGCGCCAGCTCCTCGTCGGCGATCGTCCCCGCTCGCTCGAGCGAGACGTGCAACGGCGCAACGCCGGCGTCGATCCGCACGATCAGGTCGATCAGGGCAACGCGTTCGAGGCGATTATCGACCAACAAGGTATGGTCGAGGTCGAACGCCACGCCCTCAAAGCGAAGCTTCATAGAGGCGCTCGTTCGCCGCGCGGAGGACGGCACCTCGACCGGTTCGCCGCGGAGCGCGGCACGAGAGAGGCCCCCGCGTCAATCCGACGCGAGGGCCTCGAGGGAACCGAAGGGCCGTCTGCGCCTAGCGCGGACCGGGCCCGGTGACCACGCGAACGAAATCCTTCGGACGCAGCCACTTCGCAACCGCCGCCTGCACCTGTGCCGGCGTCGTCGCGAGCTCTTGGCGTGCTTCGATGATGTTTTCGTCGAGCGGTAAGCCTTCTTGCGCGTATCCGAGCAAGAGATCGGCGACCCCACCGTACGATTGCTGCCGCACCGGAATCAGCCCCAGCAAGAGCGCTTTCGCGCGCAATAAGCGATGCGCGCCGAGCGGATGATGCTGTAACTGTTCGATATCGGTAACGATCTGTTGCTGCGCGGGAACGATATTCTGCGGGTTCGACCCGTAGCTGATCGTGAAGACCGAACGATGCTTCTCGATGTTAAATTGCGATCCGACGTAGTAGACCCAGCCATGGATCTCACGCAGATCGTGGTAGAGCATCGAGCTGTAGAATCCGCCGGTCAGAACGGTATTCGCAAGCTGCAACGCCGCGAATGCGGGGTTCGAGCGAGCGAAATCCATCGTCTGCGCCAAGATCGTCGACGACTGCACGCGTCCCGTCGCCGGAACGACTGCAGATGCCGGAGGATTATTCGGTTGTGGTGCCAGGGCGGTGTTCGGTTTCGGTCCGACCGCTTTCCAAGCACCGAAGTAGCGCTCGACGAGAATCTTCGCGCGCAGCGGAGTGATATCGCCGACGATCGCGATCGTCGTGAGATCGGGGCGATAGGCCGCTTGATAGTAGCTGCGAAGATCGGCGAGCGTGAGCCCGCGGATCGAGGCCGGTGTCGCGTGGCGCTGCGTCGGATCGCCTGCCGGGTAGAGCAATTTCTGCACCTGCTCGTTCGCAAGCGTTCCCGGCGCATTTTCGGCACCGAGAATCGCTCCGAGCGCCTGCTGCCGAACCACGGGGAAGATCGCCGCCGGAAGCGCCGGATGCAGTTCTTCATCGGCAAGCAGTTGCATGCCGCGAGCGACGTGATCCGAGAGCACGTCGAGCCCGAAACTCGTTCCGACGCTGACGTTTGCAGCGATCTTATCGAGTTGCGTCTGATAGGCAAGTCGACCGTAGGTCGTGCTGCCGTAGCCCATCAGGGTTGCAAGCACGCCGTCGACCCCCGATTCGCCCTTCGGTTCTTGCAGGACGGGATTATTATCGATCGATCCACGCAGGACGACCGTCTTGCTGAGTTTGCTCGGCACGACGATGACGCGAAGTCCGTTCGCGAGCTTGAAGCTCGTCGGGTGCACCGTCTCTTGCGGAACCTTCAGGTGCGCGAGAATGTCGTTCGCCCACGACGGAAGCGTTTCGTGCTTCGTCGGCGGGACGGAGTTATTTTCTTTTGCCAACGGGCCGGTTCCCATCGAGATCTTTCCGGAATTGCTCGGCACGGCGTAGGCAAGGATCGAGGTTTTATACTGGAGATAGCGCCGAATGACCTGATTGACCTGGGCGGTCGTCACGTGCTTGTACGCAGCGATCATTTCGTTAGGGGAACGAAGACCTTGCACCGTTAGCGCCGTCGACCACGCGAATGCGAGGTTGGCGATGTTGTTGTACTGGAACGATGCCTGCGCGACTTCGCGACGAATCGAAGCGCGAACCAACGAGGCCGGAACGCCGGTCTTCTTATACCCTTCGATGACCGCTTTCATTTCTGCGGCGATCGTCTGCGGTTTCGTCGACGGGGCAACCGCTGCAAAGAGGAAGCCGCCGGAGAGTTTCGGATGGTTGTCGCTCTGGAAGCCGGTGAAGAGCGCTTTCCCATCGGCGACCAGCGCGTAGAGTCCCCCGCGCTGCGAGTTGAGAACATCGGTCGCGATCACCGACGCGGCGTACTCCTTGCTGTCGTAGCCCGGGAAGCGAAACGCCTGGGCAACGAGCGTATAGGGTTGGTCGCTGGTCTCGGCGATGACCTGTGCCTTCATCGGTTTCGGCGCCACCTTCGGACGCGCCGGCAATTTTGCCGCCGGGATCGAACCGAAGAGTTTTTTCACCATCGCGATGGTCGAGTGCGGATCGACGTCGCCGACGATCACAAAAATGGCGTTATTCGGGTGATACCACGTATGGTAAAAATTGATAAGTTGCTTGTGGTTGATTTGCGTCGAGAACGTTTTGATCGTTCCTAAGGTATTGTTTCCATACGGCGTTCCTACGTAGATCGCTTTTTGGATTTTCATCATCATGCGCGAGATCGCATTGCTGTTATCCTGGGTAACTTCTTGCTCGATCGCTCCGCGCTCTTGGTTCCACTGGTATTGAGCCATAAGCAAACCCTGCGCGCGCGACGCTTCGAGGCGCAGCGCCACATCGAGATATTGCGATGGAACGGTAAAAAAGTATTGCGTCATTTCAGCTTGCGTGTCGGCATCGAAATCGCCGCCGGTGAGGCCGATGATTTCCGTGAGCTGATTGGCTGAAATCGTCTTGCTTCCGCGGAACATCATGTGTTCGGTCGCGTGAGCGAGGCCGTCGAGCGGTTCTTCATTCGAACCGACTCGGTAGTTCATCATCGTCGTCACGACGGGGGCGAGCGTATCGCGCACGACCACGACTTGAAGACCGTTAGAAAGTGTAGTGCGCGTGACGTTCGAATCGGCGCGCGCCTGACCCACGAGGGCGAACCCAAGGGCAAGCGCCGCCGCGAACGCGACGAGCGAGCGAGTGAATCGCACGATAGGAGGACTCCTTCAATTTTAGAGGGCGATGCTTACTTTACTTGTTCGTTACGAAGAAAGTTGCAGATCGCGGAGATTTTGTTCGGCGAGCAGTGCCGAGCGCAGGCCGAAACTCGCGGGATCCCGGAGTTCGGGATCGCGTTCGAAAATCTCGCGCGCCGCAGCCGCCGCGGCCAGGAAGAGCGGACGGTCGACGATCGGATCGCCGTAGCGCATGCCGCTACGCCCGGACTGGAGCAACCCGCCGAGTTGGCCGCCGCCGCGCAGTTCGAGATCCCGCTCGGCGATCGCAAAGCCATCGGTGCTTTCGAGCAAGAAATCGAGGCGCGCGCTCTGAGGCGCCTCGTCGGGGTGGACGAGCACGCAATAGGAGGCGGCGCCTCCGCGCCCGACACGCCCGCGCAGCTGGTGGAGTTGAGCGAGCCCGTATCGGTGCGCGTCGAGCACGAGCATGACCACGGCATTAGGAACGTCGACGCCGACCTCGACGACTGTCGTCGCGACTAACACGTCGATCTCGCCCGCCGAAAAGCGCCGCATCGTGCGATCCTTGATCTCCGCGCTCATCCGCCCATGCAGCAATCCGACCCGCAGCCCCGCCAACGGCCCCGCTGCAACGCGCGCCGCCTCTTCAACCGCGCCGATCGGTCCCGTGTCGTCATCCTCGTCGTGCTCGATCGCCGGGCAGACCACGTATGCCTGATGCCCTTCTTTTTCGACACGTTCGCGAATGAAGCGATAGGCGCGATCGAGTCGACTCATCCGCAACACGAAGGTCTCGATCGGCGTACGCCCCGGGGGCAGTTCGTCGATCGACGAAATGTCGAGCCCCGCGAGGAGCGTTTGCGCGAGCGTCCGCGGAATCGGCGTCGCCGTTAAGTGGAGCGTATGCGGCGTCCCGCCCTTCGCGCGCAACCGCGCGCGTTGTTCGACACCGAAGCGATGTTGCTCGTCGATCACCACGAGGCCGAGGCGCTGGAACTCCGTACTCTCCGTGAGCAGCGCGTGCGTTCCGACCGCGACTGCCGCTTCGCCGCCGGCGAGCCGACGCAACGCCTCTCGACGCTCCGATGCGCGCTGGCTCCCGAGAACCGGCTCGACGGCGATGCCGAACGGCATGAGCAGCGGACCGAGTTTTTGTGCGTGCTGCAGTGCCAGCAACTCCGTCGGTGCCATCAGTGCCGACTGCACGTGATTGCGCGCCGCAACGAACATCGCGGCCGCTGCGACCAGCGTTTTTCCGCTGCCGACATCGCCCTGTACCAAACGATTCATCGGCATTGCACCCGCGAGATCGCGCGCGATCTCGCCGATGACGCGACGCTGCGCTCCGGTCAGCGGAAACGGCAGATTTCCTTCGAGCCGTTCGACGCACTCCTGCGCATCCGACATCGCTTCGGCACCATGCTCGAACGCTCGCAACGCGCGTCGACGGAGCGACGCGAATGCATGAACGAGAAACTCCCCATAGGCGAACCGCTCGCGCGCGCGTTGCGCCTGCTCCAGGCTCTCGGGCGCGTGAATGCTGCGATAGGCGATCTCCATCGCATCGTAACCGGTAGTCACCAATGCTGCCGGTGGAATGGGATCGGGCGGCGCCGCCTCGAGCAGGCGGGGAAAGTTCCGCGCGATCGCCGCGGCGATCGTCTTACTGTTGAGGTCGCGAGCGGCATGATAGATCGGCACGAGCGCACCGCGGTAGACTTCGTCGGGGCCGAGCATCCGATAGGTACTCACGCTGATGACCGGGCCGCGGAGCGAGCGTTCGACGCGCCCGCGTACGAAAAGACGCATCCCGACCTTAAAACGCCCGATTGCGTAGCGATTGCGGCCGATCCATTTCGCGCAGAAACTACCGCTCCCATCGCGGAGATCGACTTCTACGATCTCGATATTGCGCGCCCGCCGTTCGCGTACCGCGATGACCGTGCCGACGGCATTCTCTTCACCGCCCCGAGCGCCGAGTGCAACGGCGGGGGTCGCTTCGCGAAGGTCGTCGTAGCGAAATGGAAAATGCTCGAGCAGATCGCGCGGGCTCTCGATCTCCAATGCCGCAAACGCAAGCGCACGCTTTGGCCCGATACCGGCGAGATCGCGCAGCGTCACGGCTTCGCGCGTTGTAATAAATGCCTCCCCACTGCATCGGGATCGATACCGCGCGCTTCGAGTAAGAGCAGCAGATGAAAGATCAGATCGGCTGACTCCCAAATCAATTCGTCATCGTCGATATTTTTTGCCGCGATCACGACCTCGGTCGCTTCTTCGCCGATTTTCTTTGCGATGCGGTCGACGCCCTCACGCAACAGACGCGCGACGTACGAGCTCTCCGGATCGGCGGTGCGGCGTTGCGCGATCGTCGTCCGTAGATGTTCGACGGCACGGCGAAGGTCGCCGGCGGGGGCGTCCGGCGCAAGCAGCGGTTGATGGAAGCAACTCGCAGCGCCGGTGTGGCATGCCGGGCCTTGCGGAAGTACGTAGTAGCAGAGCGCATCGCGATCGCAGTCGGTCGTGACGGCGACGACGTGCTGCCGATTCCCCGATTGCTCGCCTTTGCGCCAGAGCGAAGCGCGGGAGCGGCTGTAGAGCACGGTGCTCCGCGTCGCCAACGTTTCATCGAGCGCCGCTTGGTTCGCCCAGGCGAGCGTCAGTAACTCGCCGCTCCGTGCATCGCAGATGGCCACGGGCATCAGCCCGCGCTCGTCCCAGTTTAATTCGTCGGTAGCCACGGTCGCAGCATTATGCCTCGCTCGCGGAGTTCTTGCTTCAGACGCGGAATGGCGAGCGTTCCGTCGTGAAAGATCGACGCTCCCAACGCCGCGTCGGCGGCGTCGGCTTCAAAGAGCGCCGCAAAATCCTCGACGCAGCCTGCGCCCCCGGATGCGATGACCGGAATCTTCACCGCACTGTGAATCGCCGCCGTCAGTTCGATATCGAAACCGGCGCGCGTCCCGTCGCGATCCATGCTCGTCACCAAAAGTTCGCCTGCGCCGCGCTCCTGCGCCTCGCGGGCCCATTCGACCGCTTCGCGCTCGCTGCGCGTATGGCCACCATCGATGTAGACGGCGAAGCGCCCCGAGGGATCGCGATGCACGTCGATGGCGACGACGAGCGATTGACTGCCGAAGCTCGCGGCGATTGCGTCGAGCAGCGCGGGCGCGCGAACCGCCGCCGAGTTCAGCGAGACTTTATCGCAACCCGCGCGCAGGAGCTGGCGCGCGCTCTCGAGGCTCTCGATCCCGCCGCCGACGGCGAATGGAATCCGCAGTTCGGAGCCGATGCGATGTAGCATCTCGAGCGAGGCGCTGCGCCCTTCTTCCGTCGCCGTTATATCGAGAAAAACGAGTTCGTCGGCGCCTTCACGTTCGTAGCGACGGGCGAGTTCGGCGGGGTCGCCCGCATCGCGGAGCCCTTCGAAGTGGATGCCCTTCACCACGCGGCCGTCGCGAATATCGAGACACGGAATGATGCGCGGCAGTACGCTCATCGCACGAAACTCGCCTGAAGTCCGCGCAGGAGCGCGAGCAGCATCGCGACCGTCGGCGTCGCGACCGATGTACGCGCTCCGAGTTCGACGGTCGCGCCGAGGATCGGTTCGATCTCCAGCGGGCGCCCCGCTAAGACATCCTGGAGCATCGAGGTGCGGACGTCGCTCAGTCGCGCGGCATACTCCATCCGCTGTTCGATATCGAGATCGCCGATGACGCCGAGCGCGCGACCGACCGCCAGGGTCTCTCCGATCGCTCGCGCGACGAGATCGCGCGTTGGAGCGTACGCAAGCATCGGCGCGATCGAGAGTCGTGTCAACGCACTGACCGCATTGAGGCCGACGTTGTTTGCCAACTTTGCCCACAGCACACCGCGAATATCCTCACTGCGCTCCGGCGCTAATCCGGCGCGCTCCATCGATTGTACGAGGGGATCGATCAGCCGCTCGGCTGCGCCGCCCGGCGCGATCGGCGCGAGCGCATAGCGCATCCCGCCGCTCTGCACGATCGAACCCGGGCGGTCGATGTGCCCGGAGACATGGACGACGCCGCCGATCGTGCGCCGATCATCGAAGAGCGCGCCGATCGCAGCGCCGGGATCGACGCATGCAAGCGGTGGTTGGCGCACAAACCAAAACGGGATACCATTCTGCAACGTCACCACGCATGCGCCGCTGCGCGAAAGACGCTGCAGCGCTCCGTGGAGATCGAGGAGCTGATGCCCCTTCACGCAGAGCAGTGCGAGATCGAAGGCGGCGAGTTCGTCGAGTTCGGCGATGACGCGTAAGGGCACCGTATAGGTACCGAGGTCGCCGCGGACTTGCAGCCCGGAGCGAGCGATTGCTTCGGCATGTAGGCCACGTGCCAGAACGGCAACGTCGAGCCCGCAACGCGCGAGCGCGGAGGCGAGAAAGCCCCCGATACCGCCGGCCCCGATGACGACTATGCGCATCGGGAGCAAGACTTGGAGGCGACGGGCAGATTTGAACTGCCGAATGGGGCTTTTGCAGAGCCCTGCCTTACCACTTGGCTACGTCGCCGGATTGGAGCGGGTAGTGGGAATCGAACCCACGCATCAACCTTGGGAAGGTCGCAGGCTACCATTACATCATACCCGCATGTACACGGCGCGCGATGTTCTGTGCTGCCTCCCACGCGTCCTATCAACGCCTGCTCCCCCGAAAATGGTTGCCGTTCCATCGAGGAGGGGCTCCTTCGTTCCAGAATGGGCGCCTTCGTGGAGTGGATCTACGGCATTCCGACGTGGGCCTTTGCAATCTCGGCGATCGCGGTCGCCTGCGCTCTCGCTGCGCTCGGACTCGCGCTCTTCCAGCGGCTCACCGCGCGGGGAAGCATCACCCATAACGATGTCGCCGGGCCGATCGTCGCGACGATCGGAACCATCCTCGCCGTCGTTCTTTCGTTCATGGTGGTCACCGTCTGGCAAGGTTTCGACCAATCCGCCGCCACCGTCCAAAACGAAGCTGCCGCGCTCGGCAACCTCTATCACCTCTGCGAAACCTTACCGAAGAATTTTGCAACACCGTTGCGACATGACATCGTCCTCTACGTACGAGCGGTCGTCTATCGCGAGTGGCCCGATATGCAGCGCGGTTCGTTTAGCGAGCTAGCGCGCACCCGCGCGCACGCGATCATGAACCAGGTCGCGAGCTTTCATCCAACCGATGCGCGCCAGGCCGCTCTTCTTTCATCGATGCTCGATCTCACGAATCAATTCATCGACCAACGGCGCATTCGCCTCTTTGAAAATCAAGAGAGCATCCCACCGGTTCTCTGGGGAATGATGCTCTTCATCGCGTGCGTGACCGTCGGCGGCACCTATCTCTTCCGCGTTCAGAATAAGCCGGCACATTTTGCGATGACGATGCTGCTTGCCGCAACGATCGTCGCAACGATGGTCGTTATCGCCGAACTCGATCTGCCGTTCCGCGGCGATATCCATATCGCTCCGACGGCCTTCGTTCGCACGCGCCTCGTCGCAAACTCGCAAATTTAAGCAAGGTCGCCGTCGTCGGCGATTTAGATAACGTTGATCGCCCGCGACACGACGAGCGCGATCGTAACGAACGAGATCGATGCCTCGACGAGCATCAACATCTTTGCCGCCCGCGTGATTGGCATGGTGTCGGTCGGGCTAAAGGCGAGTGCATTGGTGAATGCGACGTAGAGATAATCGAGAAAGAGCGGCTTCCATTCGGGGTCAACGCAACGGACGCGACGCGCATCGACCATCATTTGCGGGAAGAGAAAACCGGCCAGAAGGTCGGCCGAGGCATTGCGCGCCTGACTGCGCTGCCAGGGGCCGCCGCCATCGACCTCCCAGAACCAGAGCGCGTAGACGAAAACGTTCGTCGTCCAAATCTGCGCACCCGAGAGCAGCAAACGCTGACCGGTAATACCGGGTGAGCCTTTCGCGTGGTGCGAAAAAGCATCGAGCAAAAGTAAGAGCACCGAGAGGACGTTGAAGAGATTGAGCAAGACGATCGAGACGATCGAGGCGACGCGATGGAGACGCGTCTCGTCATAGCGATCCGGCGCGAAGATCGAGAGCGGTACCAACACGGCCAGAACGACGATCGGAGCGAACCATGCCGGGCCGAAGACCAACCGCTGCGGCAACAAAACATAGAGCACCAGCGCCCCGATCGCCGCGAGAGAGGCATGCCAGCGCGGTTCGTCGACCGCCTCGGCGTGCGGACGATTTTTTTTCGGCTCGGGGCTCGATCGCTCCATCGCTGCTGAGGATTCAAAGGCGCGCGGGAAAACCCCGCCGTATTGCAACCACGGTCGTCCTCGATTAGGTTTTCTCGAATTGCTTGTGAAAGGAACGAAGATGGGATCGATGATTGAGTTTACGCGTCCTGACGGTGCGAAAGCACCGGGGTACCTGGCCGAACCCACGAACCCGAAGACGGCTCCCGGCGTCGTGATGCTCGAAGAATGGTGGGGGGTGAACGACCAGATCATCTCCACCGCCGAGCGCATGGCCGCTGCCGGTTTTCGCGTCCTGATCCCCGACCTCTATCGCGGCCGCGTCGCGGCGACCGGCGACGAAGCGAACCATCTTATGCAGGGGCTCGATTTTACCGATGCGGCGCTGCAAGATGCGCGCGGCGCGGCGCAATACCTCGCGGGAAACGGAAAGAAAGTCGGTGTCACCGGGTTCTGCATGGGTGGTGCTTTAACGCTGCTCTCCGCGATGCACGTCGCCGAATTCTCAGCAGCGGTTCCGTTCTACGGTTTTCCGCCCGAAGAGGCGGGCGACCCCGGCACGATCCGCATTCCGCTGCAAGGACACTGGGGGTTGCACGACGAGTTTTTCCCGATCGCGCGCGTCGATGCAATCGAGGCACGTCTCCGCGAGAAAC
>DAIBFU010000006.1:0-32306 GCA_027422105.1 Vulcanimicrobiota bacterium
CGAGCGCAAGAAGCCCGACGATCTCCGAGTTTAGGCGATCTCTCGAACTTGCCTTACGACGCACGCGTGCCATTGGGCGATTTCATTCGTCATCGTACGAGGAGTTCTTTTGAGCAAGCCAACCGTCGTCGTCCTCGAGGGCGATCAAACCGGACAGGAATTACTGGAGGAATCGTTACGCGTAATCGCACGCGAGACGATCGACCTCGAACTCGATTTTCTTCGCTTCGACCTTTCGCTCGAAAACCGCCGTAAAAGCAATAATGCGGTGGTCCACGAAGCGGCCGCCGCGATGAGGGAGCATCGCTTCGGCATCAAGGCCGCAACGATCACCCCCGAGCAGCGCAACGACGTCGGATCGCCCAACGCCATCCTCCGCAAAGAGATCGACGGCAAGGTCATCGTCCGTACCGGCCGCCGCCTGCCGCGCGTCCGTCCGGTCGGTGGTATTCACGCGCCGATTGCCGTCGTTCGTATGGCGGTCGGCGATGCGTATGGAGCAAAAGAATGGCGCGAGAGCGTCGACGGCGACGAGATTGCCTATCGCACCGAATCGATCTCGCGAACGATCTGTCGGTACGTTTCGGAGTATTCGTTCGCGCATGCGCGCAAGGTCGGCGGGCGCGTCTTCGGCGGCCCGAAGTACACGGTCAGCCCGGTCTATGAAGGCCTGCTCAAAGAAGAGATGGACGCCGCAGCAGCGCGCAACAAAGATGTTCCCTACGAGCCGCAGCTCATCGATGCAACCTACGCATTACTGTTGAGTTCGGTCGGGGACGATCCGCTCGTTATCCCGTCGCTCAACCGCGACGGAGATTGCCTCTCCGATTTCGTCATGCAACTCTTCGGATCGATCGCCGGAGCCGAGTCGGTACTCCTCTCCTTCGAGGGCTCGCCTGAAGCGGGCGAAGCATTCAAACCGAGCACCGTGATGGCCGAGGCGCCGCACGGAACGGCACCGCGCCTGTTCGGAAAGAATGTCGCGAACCCGCTGGCGATGATCTTGGCCGCGGGAGCGATGCTCGGCTATATCGACGACAAGCGCGCGAGCAACGCTTCACGCGCGATCTACGAAGCCTCCCTGGAAGCGATTCACAGCGGTACCGCGACCGCCGACCTCGGCGGCCAAGCCACGACCACCGAGTTCACCGACGCCGTCATCGACGGTGTAAAGCGCAAGCTCGAGGTTTGGTCCTCGCTCTAGCACGAACGTGCGGCCGCTCCGCGAGGGTATCCCCCTCGCGGAGCCGGTTCGGTGCGCGCAATAAGGGTTCTCGCGCGTCGTCCACTAAATAGGTCGCCTATGTCCTGGATAACGCGAGGTTCGGGCGGCTCCGGAAAGCCTCCGCGCTCGGACGGCGAGAACGCGACTCCAAAACGTGCGGCTTTCAGACAGTCGCTGGAGATCCCTATTTCTTTCGAGGCCGGCGGCAAAGCGGCCCAAGTCTTTGGAACGTTAATCGATATTTCGGAGACGGGTTGCCGCATCCGGTCTCTCGTGTTGCTCGACCGCGAGTGCGTCATTCGCTTCGAGTTGCGGCGCGGAAGCAGTTCGCCGTTGCGTCTGCGCGGCCACGTCGCGGGGCGAAGGTCTCCCTCCGACGGCGCAGGATACGAATACGGAGTCACCTTCGACGGCATTACGCCGCCTGAACGCAAGCAATTGCACGCTGAGATCATGGACTTACAGCGACGCGAGGCAGCGGCGCGAGCGCACGTACGCGATGACAAACCGCCCTCCCAAAAGGACCAGCGCCGCAAAGACTTGCGACAGAGCACCTCGTTTCCGATCTCCTTTCGTCGGCCGGGTTCGGTATGGCTCAATGGTTTCTGCGCCGACGTGAGCGCCGGCGGCATCCGCCTCGTCTGCGGCGATGCAATCGAGGATGGAAGCGAGATCGAGCTGCGCTTCACGCTTCCCAATGACGTCCTCGAGGTCTTTCCGAAGGGAGGCGAACGAACCGAAATAACGCCGTTCGGACCGCGCCGCGTGCGCGTTCCCGACAATCGGCGAGCTTTCGACCAAATTTTCGCGCGGGCGCAAGTGATTGGGAAGCTCGCCCCGGTCGAAGGCCGTAACTCCTACGGCGTCGAGTTCACGAATCTCGATGGGTATTCGCGTGAAGAGATCGTGCGTTTCAATCACGCAATGCAGATCCGTCGGCTGCGGTCGGGAGGGAAGTAACGCACGATGCGCGTGCTCTTTGTCCCACGCGAAGACGCCTATCGTGTCTTCGGCGGCGATGTCGTGCAGATGGAGGCAACGGCGCGCGAGCTTCGGGCGATCGGCGTCGAGGTAGAGATCGCCTCCGCGCAGCGTGCTTGCGAAGCGGATTTCGATGTCGTCCATCTCTGGACGAGCCTCCACCTTCCCGACCGAATCGAACAACAACTCGACGTCCTCGCTCCCGTACGCAACCGCGTTCGCGTTGCGCTCTCTCCGATTTGGGCGCCGCACCACACGCTGCGCTGGATGCACGCCGCGCGGCGCTGGTTGTTTGAAAGCACCGCCGACCGCGGCTCGCTCGATATCGTCAACGCACGCGACACCTTGGAAAAGATCGCGCGGCGCAGCGTTGACATTACCGTCGATGGAACGACGTTAACCGCTTGGACGGCGCATCCGTCGACGGCGGCATGCCGAGGCGTTCTCTCGCGGCTCGATACGATTCTCCCGAACTCCTGGATGGAGCTGGCGGCGATTTTTACCTATCTCGGCGATTTTTGCGAACATGCCGTGGTGCCGAATGCCGTCGATGCCGCCCTGTTTACCGCGGGCGATCCCGCTGCGGTTCCCGCCGAATTGCAAGCAGCTCCGTTCGCGCTCATGTCGGCGCGTTTCGATGCGCGCAAACAACAAGATTTCGTCCTGCTCGCACTCAAGCGCACGGAGTATCCGCTCGTTTTCATCGGTGATGCAACCGATCCTGAGATCTTTGCCCGCTTTCGCGAGCTCGGTTCGCGACGTGAGGCGCCGGTCTATTATTACCCGGCGATTCCGCAACAACAATTGCGCCACTTCTATGCCGCCGCGCGCGTCCACCTGTTACCGAGTCTTTTTGAATCGCCCGGTCTCTCTTCGCTCGAAGCGCTGCTCGCAGGTGCCGCGACCGTCGTCGGCAATCTCGGCTTTGAATCGGAGTATTTTGGTGACGCGGCCTACTATTGCGATCCCTGCGATGCGTGGTCGATCCTCCGCGCGACGCAACGAGCCTGGAACCGCTACGAACGCGATGCGGCGCTTCGCGAGCAAGGGCGTCGACGAATTCTCGAAGAGTTCACCTGGCCGGCCGCTGCGGCCGCGACCTTGCACGCCTACGAGCGAGTCCTCGGAATCGGGTAAGCCGACGCCGTTTTCGACTACGGCTTTGGTTGCCCCGTCGTGCGGAATGTACTCCAGAACGCACTCAACGCCCGATCCGCAGATGCAGTATTAAAAGGCGCGTACAGCGTCCAGCGTGCGATGGCCACGAGAATGAATGCGATTCGCCGCCAATCGGATCGGTCGCGTGCGATACGTATTTCGTCCGTGATTTCGATCCATAGCAAATGCATCGTGCTCTCGATCTACTCTGCCCCGATCGTATCTCCCTTTCCTTACCCTACGGAGATGCTCTATAGAATAGAGACGCGCGACGCGATCCGCCGGCCTCTACTTCGCGGCGATCATCGCGACGGCGACGAGCGCGCAGAGCACGCCCGCCCACTGAATGCGTGAGAGACGCTCGCGTAAAATCACCGCCGCAAGAAGAACCGTCGAAGCCGGATAGAGCGACGTCAATACCGCCGAGATCGCAAGCCCATCGATCCGCGCGGCGAGCAAATAGAGTAGATTTGCGGCCATATCGAGCCCTCCGCCCAGCACGATAATCAACGAAGTGCCGTTCATCCGTAACGACGTACGGGTCGAAAAGACGACGAACGCAAGTACGCTCACCGAGGCGAGACGCGAGCCGAGCAGAGCCACGAACGGGGCGCCGTTTCGTGTGACGCCGAGAAGCGTAAAAAAAATACCGAAGGCGATCCCCGCAAGCAGCGCTTCGCGCAAGCCCGCGGTGTTAAACTCGCGCTTCCCCTCGCTCTCAAATGATGCCGAAATCGCGAGGATCGCCGCCGCCGCCAACGCCAGGCCTGCATAGGCAAGTGGAGAAGGACGCTCGCCGGTCACGATGCCGAAGATCACCGGCACCGCCGCGGCTAGTAAAGCCGTTACCGGCGACACCACTCCCATGCGCCCGATGGAGAGCGCATGGTAGAGCAACGCAATGCCGGCGGCCCCGGCAAGGCCGGCGAGCGCTCCCCACTCCAGCGTTGCGAGCGAGAACGCTTCCGGATGCAGCGCCAGCGCGACGAGGATCACGAGCAGCCCGACCGCCTGCGCTGCAAGCGTGACGGCGAGCAGCGCCGCCTTGCGGGCGGCCATTCCGCCGAGGAAATCGGCACTGCCGTACGCCGCTGCTGCAGCTAGCGCAAGAAGTATCCCCAACGGCGGGAGACTACGCCTCGATAACGATCGGCACGATTACCGGCCGACGACGCGTTCGCGAAAAAATTTCCTTCGCCAACGTTGCACGAACGTGTTCGCGTACCGAATTAGTATCGCGTAAAGCGTCGCTGGAGAGCGACGCGAGCATCGCGCTCAAATGCGTTCGGAGGTGTTCGACGAGGGCTTCCGATTCTGGTTCGTAAAATGCACCGCGAGTCACGATGTCGGGAACCCCGATCGTTTGCGCCTCCTCCGCGTCGACGGCGACTACCGCAGTAACGATCCCATCGTTCGAGAGCATCTTGCGGTCGCGAAGCACGGCCTCGCCGATCTCGCCAAGCCCCGTGCCGTCCACGAGCACCATGCCGCCATAGGTTTTCCCAACCTTATCCCCATATTCGGCGGTAAATTCGACGATATCTCCGTTTTCGATGACGAAAACGCTCTCGGGGTGCACGCCCGTTTTCGTTGCAAGGTTCCCATGCGTTACCAACATGCGGTACTCGCCGTGGACGGGAATAAAATATTCCGGCCGGATCAAATTGAGCATGAGCAAAAGCTCTTCTTGCGAAGCGTGCCCCGACACGTGGGCTCGGCCCTCGTTTCCGTGAATGACCGTCGCACCGAGACGATAGAGGTTGTTGATCGTTCGGTAAACGCTCTTTTCATTTCCGGGAATCGGGGTTGCGCTAATGACGATCGTATCTCCCGAATCGATGGAAAACTTCGGATGATCGCGCACCGACATTCGCGTAAGCCCGCTCATTGGTTCGCCTTGCGATCCCGTCGTCATTACGACGATTTGGTCCGCGCGAAGGTTGCCGACATCTTCGATTTTCACCAAAATATCCGGCGGAATACGAAGGTGCCCATGCTCGCGAGCAAAGTGGAGAACGTTGTTCATCGATCTTCCAAGGAACGCGATTTTTCGGCCGAATTTTTCGGCATGGTCGATCGCCTGTTGAATGCGTGGCACGTTCGACGCGAAAGAAACGATCAAAATTCGACCGGTCGCTTTTGAAAAAATCGTCGTGAATGCTTCGCCGACGACACGCTCGGACTGCGTATGCCCCGGCCGCTCGGCATTCGTTGAATCGGCGAGCATGCAGAGCACGCCTTCCTCACCGATGCGGGCGAGCGCCGCGAAATCCGCCGGTCGGCCATCGATCGGCGTCTGATCGAACTTGAAATCGCCGGTGTGGAAGATCGTTCCGCTCGGCGTCCGCACGGCAAGCGAGCACGCTCCGGCAACCGAATGATTGATATGCACGAATTCAGCTTCGATCTCGCCGTAACGAACCCGATCGCCGGGCGCAACGGCAACCAGCGGCATCTCGCCGAGCTTATGCTCGCGCGATTTTGCTTTGATCAGCGCACCGGTAATCGCCGTGCCGACGATCGGCGTGTTCGGAAATTCGCGCAAAAAATATGGAATGCCGCCGATATGGTCTTCGTGCCCGTGCGTTACTAAAACCGCGCGCAGTTTGTGAACGCGTTCGCGGATGTAACTGAAGTCGTTGATAACGATATCGACGCCGAACATCTCCTCGTCGGGAAACATCAGCCCGCAGTCGACCACGACGAGGTCGTCGTTAGTCTCGATCACCGTCATGTTTCGGCCGATCTCCCCGCAGCCTCCGAGCGGAACGACGCGAACGAACGGCTCCTTGGGAGCCTTGGGAACGGAGATACTCTGCGTTTTCAAAATCGGGCCTTTACAACGGCTATTTGCGTGGGAATGACGGGCGGAGGAACGCCCATGGGTTACCGATACTCTATCACGCTCGCGCTACTCACCGCGACCCTGCTCGGCAGCACCCACCACCCCACGCGTCACCCGGGGCCGGCTGCGAGCGCGGTTCCCCGCGCCGAAAGCCTTTATTCTTGGCACGCGCTACGACGGACGCGGGATATCCTCGTCCTGCACCTTCTGGAGCTGCGACGAGAGCGCTTGGGGCGCCTTGAACGCCTCTTGCGAGCGGGGACCCCGATCGGTTGCCTTCTCAGCGATCCGCTCCTCTCGGCAAGAACCGACCCACCTCCCGCCAATAGTCGCCGACATGACAACTGCACCACCACCTCAAGAGAACGCGGGGCTCACGAGCCTCTACGAAACCATCGTCGCCCCGGCGAGCGCCTTCGACCGCCTCGCCGAGAAGCAAACCTGGGGTTGGGCGTTCATCGCCTCCTCGCTCCTCACGATCGTCTCGACGTTGGCGAGTGCCCCCGTCCAGCGACACCTTGCACGTTTGCTGACCGAACAACGCATCGCCGCGGTGCACAATCCTCAGCAGGCCGCGACAGCTCAAAGCGCCGCCGCGATCGGCATGAAGATGTCCTCATTCGCTTGGGTCTTCTCCCCGATCAGTATTCTCGTCATCGTTTTGCTCGCGACCGTCATCCTCCTGATCTGCAACGCAATTTTCGGAGGAAAGGCAACCTTCAAACAACTCTGGTGCGCGAACATGAACGTCTCGATCGCTTTCTCGATTGGAGCGCTGATCAGTTCCATCTTTCTCGCGCTCCGCGGCCCCGATGCGTTTACGAGCATCATGGATATCTACAGAAACTCGCTCTCGCTTGCAGCGGTGATCCCGGTGGCGAATATCAAGATCCTCACGTTACTCGCTGCGATCACCCCGTTCTCGCTCTGGGCGCTTTGGCTCAACTCCCTGCTCATGCAACGGATCGCCCGAATCGCGGCGCCGAAGGCCTGGATCGCTGCACTCGCGGTATTGATCCTGCCCACGCTGCTCGCCGCAGGGTTTGCCGTCCAACCCCCGGTTGCTTCCGGCGGAACGCCCCCGGCGACGAGTGCATCGTCAACCCCATAGCCCATCGCTGAAACTTTTTTCCACCTCACCCGTAGTAGGCGACGTATGCGTCGCCTACTTTTCGTTTGGATATCGGTTCCGGCTCTACTCGCCGGAACGCTCTTCGCCGGCCCGGCCGGCGCAGCACCGCGCCCGCTCACCCTGCGCGGAGCGGTCGCCTACGCACTCGCGCACAGCTCGACCGTCGCCACATCGGCGGCAGCCGTCGCAGCGGCGCGATCTTCTTTTGCAACGCAAAAGACGCAAAATTTGCCGACCGCCGGCGCGTCGCTCAACAACATGATGTCGAAGAGTTCGAATTACGGCGGCGCATATGCGGTCATCGGCGCGCAACAGCAGAGCGTCTTCAGCCAAAATACCGCGCAGCTACAGGCACAATATACGTTAACAACCGGAGGGCTCGCCGGAATCCAGCTCGCTGTTTCCAAAGCAAACCTCGAGCAAGCGAAGGCGAACCTGCGTAACGCGCGGGCGCAAGTGGCAACATCGGTGACCAGTGCATATAACGCCGTGGTCCAGGATAACGAAATCGTCAACGTCGATCGAGGAGACCTTCGCTATCAGCGACTCCTGCTTCAAAATGCTCGCGTGAAAGCGCGCGCCGGGGTCGCAGCGGGCGTCGACGTTCTTTCGGCACGCGTCGCCGTCGCGCGCAGCGAATCGACACTCGTCGCCGCACGCGCGAACGTCGCCAACGCGCTCGACTCGCTCTGCCAGAGCATCGGCGCTCCGCTTGGGACACCCTTTGCGCTGCCGAAGCAACTCGCAATGCCGCCGCTGCCGCACATGTCGCTGAAAAAAATCGAACAGATCGCCTTGGCAAACCGAGCCGACATCGCAAGCGCACGCGATGCCCTTCGCGTCGCTCACCTCAACCGCAAGAGCTGGCTGCCGCAACTTTTCCCGCAGATTCAGCTCTCCGCCGCGGTCGGCAATCAATTTTCTCCGACGAACGCCGTTTTCACGCAACAGCAACTCGACAACGAATATGCCGCCGGGAAAATCCCATTCAAAATTCTTGTCCCGCGCGGCACGCCCGGATTCTGGCAGATTCAGGCAGTATCGAGTTTCAATCTTCCGCTCGTCGATTACGGCGCCCGTCGCCTATCTCGCGTCAACTACGATGCTGCGGTCAAGAGCGCCGAACTTTCCCTCGTTAATGCGAAACTCGTCGCTCTCAACGATGTTCGCAGCGCATATCGCGCCGCAAAAGCGGCGATCGCACAGGTGGGCTTTGCCAAGCAAGAAGCTCGCCTCGGTATCGAGAGCGCGCATATCAAGCAGCTTCAGTACCGCGCCGGTGTTGCCGCGCTATCCGATGTCGTCCAAGCTCAGCAAACCTCGATCTCCGCGCAAAATGACCTTATATCCGCCCGCGTCTCTTACGTCGACGCACTCGTGCGTTTGCGCACCTCCATGGGTATTTTTTCACCGACGAACGCCGTCGCCGATCTTCACTAAGGAGCCACATGAATAAGAACGCCCGGATCATCGTCATCGCCGCAATGGTCGCGATCGTCCTCGTCGGGCTGGTGCTCGCGTTTCGTCCGCACACGAGCAACTCCCTAGCCGTTAAAACCTTAAAACTCGAACCGACGACCTTCGTCGTGAAGCTCCCCGAAAACGGAACCGTGATGCACCCGCACATGGAGACGATCCCCGCCTTAGTCGGCGGAAACCTCGCGAGCATTACCGTGAAGGCAGGCAGTCACGTGCAGGCGGGCGAGCTGCTCGCCACCATTGAGAACCCTTCGCTCGATGCCAACGCCGCAGGGGCTCTCGCCGACTACCAAAGCTCGGTTGCAAATGTAAAAACGGCGGCGATTCAAGAACGCAACGCCCGCGTGCAATATCAGGCCGGGGTCGACACCGCGCGCAGCAATCTCAACGAAGCTCGCCGCGTTCTGACGGCCGATGAAACGCTCTACGCTGATAAAGCGATACCACGTAGTCAACTCGACGCCGATCGCGCCAAAGAAGAGCAAGCGAAAGTGACCTACGATCAATCGGTCGAGCAGCTACGACTCGGCGCCGTAACCGGCTACGGCACAAGCTCGGTGCAAGCGGCGAAGGCACAAGCCCTAAAGGCGAAGATTCTCAACGATCAGGCGCAGCAGCAACTCGGTTTCGAACGCATTACGGCGCCCTTCAACGGCATTATTCAGAGCGTCGCAACGCGCCCCACTGACGCGAATCGCACGATTCTTCCGGGGGATGCCGTTTCTGCCGGACAAGCGATGTTTACCATCGCCGAGGGAAGCGCATACGTCGTTCAAGCGCAGGTTGACGAACAGGATGTCCACGCCATTGCCTTGGGAATGCCCGTCAACGTTACCAGCGAAGATTTCCCCAAGATAACCCTTCGCGGGCATATCGAACGCATCTCTCCGATTGCGACACGTTCGACCGACGCCGGGTCGACCGCGCGCGAAGTGTTGACCACGGTCGCCCTCGACGAAACCAATCCGGTCCTGCGCGACGGAATGACCGCGAACGTCGATATTCTCACGACCAGCATTCCGCACGCACTCGTCGTTCCGACCGCAGCGATCGTTCGCGTCAAAAAACAAACGAAGGTCTGGGTTCTCCGGAACGGCAAAGCGCATGAGGTCGCCGTCGTTCTCGGCAAGAGCAACGACGTGCAGAGCGTCGTGCGCTCGGGGATCGTCGCCGGCGAAACCATCATCGCGCACGCGCTTCCGACATTACGAGAAGGTATGCGCATCGTGCCGATTCCACAGAGCAGCCCCTCGGGTAATCCGTGAGCGTTCTCGCCGCCTACATCGAAGAAGCCCTCGCCTCGCTCTGGCGCAATCGCCTTCGCTCCGTGCTCTCGCTCCTTGGGACGGTCATTGGGATCGCGTCAACGATCGCAGTGCTGGGGTTGAGCCAAGCGGGCGCCGGCGGGTTAGAAAAGTCGCTCAGCAATGCAGACTCGATCGGGTGGGTGGTCGTCGTCGACCGTTCGTCGGATAATCCACTCGCAGCAACGCTCTACTACCGCGATGTCGCCCGCTTCGTCGCTCGGAGTAACGGCGCGATTTCTTCCGCTTATGCGGGGTATTTCGGTCGCATGTATCCAGTGAATGTCGGCGGGAAGACGCACTACCCGCAGCTTCACGGAACCGATAAGGGCGCCAACGCGATGGTTATCCTCGAAGGGCGCAAGATTGACCACAACGATGTTTTAGAATCGGCGAATGTCGCGATGCTTTCGAAGGAAGCGCGCAAGACGCTCTTCCCGCACGAAGACCCGATCGGCAGGAGCATTTCAGTCGGGAATGCGCGTCTGCGTATCGTCGGTGTCTTCGATCCGACGGGAAGTTTACTGAGTAGCGCGGTCGGAGACGCCGTCTACGTTCCCTACACCACGATGCATCGCATCGCGCCGGGACCGATCGACGGGATTATGTTCTACGGCGCTCCCGGCGTTCCATCAAAGCAAGTAAGCGCCGCTGCAATTGCCGCACTACAGAGCATTCACGGACCGCACGCAAAATACACGGTGCAAGACCAGGCGAAATCGCTCGGCATTTTTTCGCACGTCCTCGGCGGTATCGGCATCGGCATCACGTTCATCGGTGGAATCGCACTGTGCGTCGCCGGCATCGGCATTATGAACATTATGCTCGTCTCGGTAAACGAACGCACGCGTGAGATCGGCATTCGCAAGTCGATCGGCGCGAGTTCGGCGGATATTTCTTTGCAATTTTTGATCGAGGCAACGATCCTCTCGATGATCGGCGGCATTATCGGCACGATATTCGGCGTCATCATCGTTCTCGAGCTACAAGGTAGTATCGTTCATTTCGCCGGGAGCGCACCCGTCCCGTGGGCGATGGTGTTATCGATCGCCGCATTTTTCACAATCGGCATCGGCATCGGCTTCGGCGCCTACCCGGCAATTCGCGCCGGGCGGCTCGATCCGGTCGAAGCATTGCGGAGTTAACGTGTTCGATTACATTCGCGAAACGCTCGACCTCATGCAGGCGAACCTCACCCGCACGATACTGACCCTTATCGGGCTCGTCGTCGGCGTTGCCGCAATTATCTCCATTCAGGTTGCCGCCGCCGGAATGGCCGCGGCGGTCAACGGTGCATTCCGCGGCATCAACATGAACACGTTCTTCATCTTTCCGAAGTCCACCCAAGGCAGTACGCAACGCGCCAATCTTGGGCTCTCCGATCTCGAACTGCTCGACAAAAGCGTGCCCGGAGTCGAGACCTCGATCCCGTTCGGCCAGACGCGCACGATCGTCAACGCCGGGCACCAACACGTCATGTTGAAATTCGGCGGTGAATCCTATCGTCGCTTCAGTACGGCACCGGTTGTTGCCGGGCACGCGATCGCTCGCGTCGACGTCGAGAATGCATCGCCGGTCTGCGTGCTCTCCGATAAAGCCTATCATCGGCTTTTCCCTCACGCCTCCGACCCGGATGCAGTGCTCGTGCAGTCCCTCTATGTCGGGCCGAAGCGCTACGTCGTGGTCGGTGTGCTCGGCCCGGCGACGCTCTCGACCGCATCGTTAGGAATCGATATCAACAATGATGTCGCAATCCCCTACACCACCTTCTATAACGACTACCAACGCGGACGGCCGCTCTTCGGCATTCAAGTCCTCGGCAACCGCAAAGCGAGCTTGGCAACGCTGGAAGCAAACGCAAAACGCGTGCTCTCCGATGCTCACGGCGGCTCGATCTATCAGACCTTTGATTTCGCGTTCTTCGCCAAGAAAATTGACGGCTTCTTTGGTGTCATTGGAACGATCGTCAGCGCGGTCGGCGCAATATCACTTTTGGTCGCCGGCATCGGCATCATGAACATCCTCTTCGTTTCGGTGAGCGAGCGTACGCGCGAGATCGGCATTCGGCGCGCCATCGGGGCTTCGCGAGCGACGATTTTGATTCAATTTTTCGTCGAAGCATCCGTGCTCGCGTTTAGCGGTTCGCTCGTCGGCATGTTAGCGGGGCTTGGAATAGGCGACCTCGCTCAACAAATTTTTATCGCCCGCATCTCGGGAACGATCGCTGCGCTACCATGGCTGCAATCAATTTTGCTCGCAACGCTCTTTGCAACGGTCGTCACTCTTGTATTCGGCACGCTTCCCGCGCTTCGCGCGGCATCCGTCGACCCCATCGAGGCATTACGTTATGAATGATATCGCAATCGATCTCCAAGAGATCGTCAAGACCTACAAAACCGGCACCATCGAAGTCCATGCGTTGCGCGGGGTGAACCTTCGCATCCAGCGCGGCGAGTACATCGCGATCATGGGCCCATCGGGATCCGGGAAATCCACGTTGATGAACGTCATCGGCTGCCTCGACCGTCCGACATCGGGGAACTATCGGCTCGACGGTATCGATCTATCGACGCTCGACGACCGCGCACTGGCAAAGATTCGTTTGGAAAAACTCGGCTTCATCTTTCAAGGCTTTAACCTCTTGCCGCGAACCGACGCAATGAAGAATGTTTCGCTGCCGCTCTTCTATGCAAAAGTCTCACCAAAGGAGCGTCGCGAGCGCGCCCGTGCCGCACTCGCCGAGGTCGGTCTCGCGGATCGGGGGCATCACAAGCCCAGCGAGCTCTCCGGCGGCCAGCAGCAGCGCGTCGCGATCGCACGCGCGCTGATCAACAACCCGGCAGTCTTACTCGCCGACGAGCCGACCGGTAACCTCGACAGCGCAACGAGCGAGGAGATTCTCACGCTCTTCGAAAGCCTCCATCGCTCCGGGCGTACAATCGTCGTCGTCACCCACGACGAAGAGGTCGCCGAGCGCGCGAACCGCGTCGTGCGTCTCCGTGACGGCCTCATTCTCTCCGATTTACCGACCTCGCGCGGGCACTTTTCGGAAGGTTCCATCGTTCAACGGGAGGCAATCCCTCAATTGTAACGAGCCTTCTCCACAGCATGGAGTATATGCAACTGTGAAACAACGCGTTCTTCCCACCCTCATCATCGCTCTCGTCGGTGCCAGCGTCGGCAGCTTCCTCATGATGCTCTATGCGAGCACGCATTTTGCCGGCGTCGCCGGGCCGAACCATTCGCTGCCCGCGGTCTCGGCAGCGCCGCTGCAAGGGATTAGCGACCAAGATCGCATCGTCTCGGCGGTAAAGCGAACCAAACCCTCGGTTGTCGCGATTCAGCTCGACGTCAACGGTCAGCGCGTCGTGCCCTTTTTCCAGGGCTTCTTCGGCCAGGGCGGCCCCGGCGTCGAAGAACCGTACAAAGGGAAAGCCTCCGGTTCGGGCTTCGTCTACGACAACAAGGGTGATATCGTGACGAACGCGCACGTCGTCACACCTCCACAGGGCGGAAACATCACCAAGTTAACGGTGGTCTTCGCCGACGGCGACCACGTGCCGGCGCACGTCGTCGCCGAGAATATCGCCGCCGACCTTGCGATCATCCGCGTTAACGGTTACAAGAAGCTCCCGCCGCCGTTGCAGTTCGCGAACTTCGACCGCGTCGAGCAGGGGCAGTGGGCGATCGCGATCGGCGAGCCGCTCGAACTGCAGCAAACCGTCACGCTCGGCATCGTTTCCGCCTTCGACCGCAACGAGCCGATCCAGAACGATAGCGGCCAAACCATCGATTTCAAGGGGCTCCTGCAGACCTCGGCGCCGATCAACCCCGGGAACTCCGGCGGGCCGCTGATCGACGACCACGGCAAGGTGATCGGCATCAATCAGTCGACCGTGAAATCGGCGTACGCCCAGGGCATCGGCTTTGCCATCCCGGCGAATACCGTGCAGCGCGTCGTCGCCGAGTTGCTCGCGCACCCCGGCATCACTCAGGGCACCCACGAAGGCTACATGGGAATCGAGCCGGCGGATCTCACGCCGGGCTTACGTAATCAGATCGGCTACACGACCGGCCCCAGCGGCATCGCGGTCCTCACCGTCGCCCCGGGCTCGCCTGCCGACAAAGCCGGCATCGAACCCGGTGACGTCATTCTCCAAGTAGACGGTAAGATTTTCACGAAGACGACCGACTTCGTGAAGTATATCGCCGCGAAGAAGCCCGGAACCGTCGTTCGGATCGATCTCTGGGCACAGGGGCTCAAGAAGTTCGCGGCCGTCACGCTGGCGGAGCGTCCCGCCACCGCCGGAACGGTGCCATAGCGCCGCGCGCTCCGACTGGAGCGCAACCGAAAGGACGACCCTGCTGTTACAAGGAGCGGAACAAATTGCCGCTCCTTGTTGTACTATGGGGTAGGCAACCAAGCCCGAATTCGTTCGTAAGCGGCAAGGCGTCGTCGAACGATCGGAGCGTCGCCGAATCGTCGCGACGCGCACACCAACCTCGAATGTGCGCGCGCCTCGGCTCGACCGCTCGATCGCTCGATCAAGCTGGTCCAGGGCGCACTCGGGGTTCACATCACATCAACGAGGTAAAACTTCATGGCTAAAGTGGTCGGAATCGACCTCGGCACGACCAACTCGGTCGTCGCCGTAATGGAGGGCAATTCGCCCACCGTTATCGCAAACTCGGAAGGCTCGCGTACGACTCCGTCGGTCGTGGCTTTCTCGAAGACCGGCGAACGTCTCGTCGGACAACTCGCAAAGCGTCAGGCAGTCACCAACCCGGAGCGCACGATCTCTTCGATCAAACGCCACATGGGTGAGGGCGACTATCGCGTCAAGATCGACGGCAAGGATTACACCCCGCAAGAGATCTCGGCGATGGTTCTGCAAAAACTCGTCAACGACGCGAGCAATTATCTGGGCGAACGCGTCACCCAGGCGGTCATTACCGTTCCCGCCTACTTTAACGACGCGCAACGTCAAGCGACGAAAGATGCCGGAAAGATCGCCGGGCTCGAAGTGTTGCGCATCATCAACGAACCGACCGCAGCGGCACTCGCGTATGGACTCGATAAAAAGGGCAACGAAACGATCCTCGTGTGGGATCTCGGCGGCGGCACCTTCGACGTCTCCATTCTCGAAGTCGGCGACGGCGTTTTCGAAGTGAAATCGACGAACGGCGACACGCGGCTCGGCGGCGACGACTACGACCATCGTGTCGTTGAGTGGATCGTCGGCGAATTTCGTAAAGATCAGGGAATCGATCTCTCCAAAGACAAGCAGGCGATGCAACGCCTCACCGAAGCTGCGGAGAAAGCGAAGATCGAACTCTCGGCGGTCGTGCAAACGACGATTAACCTGCCGTTCATCACTGCCGATGCCGAAGGTCCGAAGCATCTCGAATACACGCTGACGCGTGCGAAGTTCGAGGAGATCACGAGCGATCTGACCGACCGCTGCATCAACCCCTTCAAGAGCGCGCTTGCCGATGCGAAGATCGACATCTCGCAGATCGATGAAGTGGTGATGGTCGGCGGATCGACCCGCATGCCGGTCATTCTCGAACTCGTCCGTAAACTCACCGGCAAGGATCCGAACCTCACCGTCAATCCCGACGAAGTCGTTGCGGTCGGCGCCGCCATTCAGGCCGGCGTTCTCTCCGGCGAAGTGCGCGATGTCGTTCTACTCGACGTCACCCCGCTCTCGCTGGGCTTGGAGACGATGGGCGGAGTGATGACGACGCTGATCGAGCGGAACACGACGATCCCGACGAAGAAATCGCAGGTCTTCACCACCGCAGAGGACGGCCAAACGAGTGTGGATATCCACATTCTGCAAGGCGAACGCCCGATGGCCGGTGATAACAAGACGCTCGGACGATTCCGGCTCGAAGGGCTTCCGCCGGCACCACGTGGCGTACCGCAGATCGAAGTCACCTTCAATATCGATGCCAACGGCATCGTGAACGTCGGCGCGAAAGATCTCGGAACCGGGAAAGAACAGCAGATCACGATCACCGCATCGACAAACCTCAACAAAGAGGAAGTCGAACGGATGGTCAAGGATGCCGAGCTTCAAGGCGCTGCAGACAAAGCGAAGCGCGAAGAAGCGGAGGTACGCAATACCGCCTCGAGCCTGATTTACTCAACGGAGAAATCGCTCAAGGAAGTCGGCGAGAAACTCGATGCGACCGCGCGCGGCGAAGTCGAGAGCGCTCTCTCCGATTTGAAGAAACTCAGCGAAAACGGCACCGCTTCCGAAATCAAAGCGGCGATCGAAAAGCTGCAGACCGCAAGCTATAAGATGGCTGAACTGCTCTACAAGAGCACCGGAGCATCGCCCGATGGCGAAGCCGCCGGTGCGGAATCCGCGAACGGGCAAGCATCGAACGGCGCGACAAATGCCGCTCCCGATGATGCCATCGACGCAGAGTTCAAGGAAGCGAAGTAGCCTCCGGTTCATGCGAGCGGGGTGAGGGCGAGCCGTACGCGGCAGTCGTCCTCACCTTCCGCCGCCTCTTCATGCGCTCAAAATAAAAAAAGAAGTAGAGATAGACGCACCTATGGATAACGATCTGCTCAACGATCCTGTCGGCGTAAGCGAAGACAGCGCGCAGCCGGAGAACGAACTCTCCAAAGCGAACGCGCGCGCCGACGAAAACTACAATAAGTTTTTACTGGCAATGGCCGACTTCGAAAACTATAAGCGACGAGTGCAACGCGATATCGAGCAACGTATCGTCGAGCATCGGCGTCGCCTTTTCGGGCGCCTGCTGCCGGTGCTCGATAATCTCGAGCGTGCACTTGCCGTACCCACCGGAGCCGATGCGCTACGCAGCGGAGTTGAGAGCACGCTGCGCGGATTCGAAGCGGTACTCTCATCCGAAGGCATTAGCGCCGTCGATGTGAAGGGACAACCGTTCGACCCGCATGTTGCCGAGGCGATCGGCACGGTCGCAGCAACCGACGGTCAAGCCGACGATACCGTCGTTGAAGTCGCGGAGAAAGGATATCGCCTCGGCGACGATCTCCTCCGACCGGCGAAAGTGCTCGTCGCGAAGCATCAATGAACTACAAGGACTACTACGCCGTTCTCGGTGTGCCAAAAGGCGCTCCCGAGAAGGACATCAAGTCCGCCTATCGCCGCCTTGCACGCAAATGGCACCCCGATGCGAACCCCGGTAACGCAAAGGCCGCTGAAGAAAAATTCAAAGAAATTTCAGAGGCCTACGAGGTTCTCGGCGACAGCGATAAACGCCGTAAATACGACGTACTCGGAAGCGACTGGCAGCAAGCGGCGCGACAGGCGGAGCAACAACGCCGTTATCGGACGCAACAGAACGCATCGCAGTCCGATTTCGGCTTCGGCCCCAATGTAGGTGCCGGAGCCGGAACGAGCGGCTTTTCGGATTTTTTCGATATGTTCTTCTCCGGCGTCGGCCGGCGCGGCCCGACCGCTGCCCCAACCGCAGCGCGCGGGCAAGACATGGAAACGAGCATCGAACTTTCATTGCACGACATCTACGAAGGCGGCAAGAAATCGATCTCGTTGCAACTCGAAGATAGTTGCCCGCGCTGCCGAGGCACTGGAACGGAGAGCGGCCACCTCTGTGTCGCCTGCCATGGAACGGGACGAACGCTGAGCACGAAAAAGTTCGAGGTCTCGATCCCGCGTGGAATCGGCGAGGGTCAACGCATTCGTCTCGCGGGGCAGGGCGGCGTCGGCACAGGCGGCGCGGCAAACGGCGATCTCTTTCTCATCGTCAAGACGAGCGAAGACGCGCGATATAAGCGAAAAGGCGACGATCTCTACGTCGACCTTCCCGTCGATCTCTTCGACCTTGTCTTAGGTGCCGAGGTTCATGTACCGACGATGGGTGGTAACGTCGCGATGACGATCCCGGAAGGCACACAGAACAACCGTTTGCTCCGTCTCTCCGGCAAGGGGATGCCGCACGTCAAGGGCGGCGGCAGCGGCGATCAATACGTTCGCCTGATCGGGCAGTTGCCTCAGAACCTCACCGACAAGGAACGCAAAATTTTCCGCGACCTTAAAAACCTTCGCAACGGAAAGAAGTAGCGAATCGCAATGATCGAAGCATTGGCGCGCCTCGGCACCGGAAGCGCCCTCTCGATTGCATTCGAGGTTGCCGATAACGTTCTGCTTCACGGATCGACGACCGCGCCATGATGTCCGGGCACGGTCTCATGTGGTCGAACATGTACGACCCGGAGAAGCCGCAGGTCCGACGACGTGTTGATTGGGCGCGTATCCGTTCGCTCTTTTCCCCCTATTGGAAGCAACAGTCGCTGGTCTTCTTCTTCATCATCGTCAGCGCGGTCGTTGGCCTCGTGCCCGGTTACATGACGGCGCGGATCATCGATTCCGCTCTACCGCATCACAGCTTTCACGAACTTACTATCGACGTCGGCTTCATTCTTGCCGCAGCGATTCTTTCGATGGGCCTTGGCGTCGTGCAAGGGTACTTCAACTCGATGGTCGGCGAAGGGATCATGCGCGACCTGCGAACGAGTCTCGTCTCGCATCTTCATCGCATGCCGCTTTCGTTTTTCACCGCAACGAAGACCGGCGAGATCATGAATCGTGTCTCTAGCGATGTCGACAATATCGACGGCGTCGTTACCGGCACACTCACCACGATCGTCACGAACATCGTCATGATTTCGACGACGCTCATTGCAATGTTGATCTGGAATTGGCGACTCGCGTTGATCTCGACGGTCGTCGTTCCGTTCATGGTTCTGCCGCTCGGACCGGTCGGACGAAAGATGTATGACGTCCGCAAGCGCACGCGCGAACAGCGGGATCGGATTGAATCGATCACGCAAGAAACGCTTTCAATCTCGGGCATCACGCTGATTAAATCGTTTGTACGCGAAGCATACGAGCGCTCGCGTTTTTACAAGGTCGGAACCGAGCTGATGGATCTCGAGATCCGGCTGGCGATGATTGGCCGCTGGTTCATCGCATCGGTGACCGCGATGGTCGTCGTCGGCCCGGCGGTGGTTTGGCTCGGCGGCGGTTGGCTCGCCCTTCAGGGCGCACTCGACGTCGGTGTCATCGTCGCTTTTATCGGGTACATCCAGGGGCGACTCTACGGCCCGGCGGCGGCATTGGTCGGCATCCAGGTCCAGATCGTCAGCGCTCTCGCCGTTTTCGAGCGTATCTTCGATTATCTCGACATGAAAACCGAGCGATACGATGCACCGGAGGCACTGCGGCTGGGAGAGCTTCGCGGAGACGTCGCCTTTGAGAACGTGTCGTTTGCCTACGAGGGCCGCGATCAAATTCTCGACCGAATTACCTTCGCGATTCCGGCCGGCAAAGTCGCAGCCTTCGTGGGACCGTCGGGAGCCGGGAAAACGACGATTACACAATTGTTGCCGCGTTTTTACGATATCTCCGAAGGGCATATTTTCGTCGACGGCCACGATGTCGCAACCGTTGGCCTGGAGTCGCTGCGCGAAAATATCGGTATCGTCACTCAAGAAACATACCTGTTCCACGACAGCATTATCGCGAACCTACGCTATTCGCGCCCCGATGCGAGTATCGACCTCATCCACGAAGCGGCGCGCGCGGCCAACATCCACGACTTTATCGAAACGTTGCCTCAAGGCTACGATACGATCGTCGGCGAGCGCGGGCATAAACTTTCGGGCGGCGAACGCCAACGTTTAGCGATCGCTCGCGTACTTTTAAAGAATCCACGTATTCTCATTCTCGACGAAGCAACTTCAGCTCTCGATTCTGAAAACGAAGCGGCGATTCAAAGCGCGCTGGAACGACTCATGCGCGGAAGAACGAGCATGGTTATAGCCCATCGCCTCTCAACCGTCGTTAATGCCGACACGATTTTTGTCGTCGATGGCGGACGCATCGTTGAATCGGGTTCGCACAACGAGCTCATCGCGCACAACGGCACGTATGCGCGGCTCTATCGAACGCAATTCCGCGAACGGATCCCTTCGTAACCCCAACTTTTCGAATCGCCTGAGTTTTGTCGTACCGAAGCGGCTCGCTCGGCCCTATTCTCTACTACGTAATGGGGAGAACCCCAACGTCATCTTTTCGCATCTTTCAGGAGAACACCATGCGCAAGCTCGCTTTAGCTCTCGCCCTTGCCTTCAGCGCCCTGACGGTCGCCTCGGCCAGCGCGAACAGCACCATTGTCGTCAAAGCCAAAAATTTCCAGTTCATGCCGAACGTCATCACCCTGCACGTCGGCAAGCCGCAGAAAATTTCGTTCGTCGCCCTTCAGGGCGTGCACGGAATGATCGCCCCCGAAGTCGGCATCACCAAGGTCATCACGATCACCGCAACGCCGACCGTCGTCACCGTCACCCCGAAGAAGATCGGCACGTTCCCGGCACACTGCGCGATTTATTGCGGCCTCGGCCACGCGCACATGATGATCACGTTCAAGGTTATCAAGTAACCTCAAGCGGTATCGATCGCAGCGAGAGGGGAGGCGCCAGCGGCGCCTCCCCTCTCGCTTTTTCCGTTAGTGGTGGTTGTCGAACGCGATCCCGGCGCGCACCTGACCGATGGCCTGTTCGACGAGATTATAGGCAGCCGCGCGATGGCCACCCTTATCGCGTTGAGCCGCGTTGAGCTGAGCAGCCGCGCGGTTGAGCGCTCCGAGCGCCATTTGCATGTGAGGCTGCCGTTCGAACGCATATGCGGTGACGGTCGACCCGAGAAGGAGCCCGAGCAGAATCAGCGCCCCGATGCGAAGATATCCGGCGATTTTCGAACGATATTGAAGCATGGCGTGAACTCCTATGACGTTACGTGCGGTATTCGAGATCGAAAATACCGCGCGCATCGCCATGAGTCCACTAAAACCGGATGAGAAAACTCTACCTAGCCGGCCATCGATTTCGGCGTATCCGGAATCAGCAGGGGTGCACCGGTGCCGGCCTGCACTTCTTCGACGCTCACTCCCGGAGCAAGTTCGCGTAGGACGAGCCCCTCGGGTTCGATATCGATCACCGCAAGGTCGGTCATTAATTTATGTATGACGCGTTTTCCGGTGAGCGGCAGCGTACATTCGGTGACGATTTTATGCGCGTTGCCCTTCGCGACGTGCTCCATCATCACGATCACTTTTTTTGCCCCATGCACGAGATCCATCGCGCCGCCCATTCCCTTGACCATCTTCCCGGGAATCATCCAGTTCGCGAGGTCGCCGTGCGCGCTCACCTGCATTGCGCCGAGGACGGCGAGATCGATATGCCCGCCGCGAATCATGCCGAACGAAAGCGCAGAATCGAAAAATGACGCCCCAGGCAATACCGTTACGGTCTCTTTTCCGGCGTTGATGAGATCTGCATCGACATCGTCTTCGTACGGGTAAGGACCGGTTCCGAGGATACCGTTCTCGCTCTGCAAGACGACGCGCACGCCCGCCGGGACGTAGTTCGGAATCAATGTGGGCATACCGATGCCGAGATTGACGTACATACCGTCGCGCAACTCACGCGCGACGCGGGCAGCGAGTTCTTCGCGTGATAGTGCCATCTTAGTTGCCCTCCCGTTTGCGCGTGGTGACTCGCTCGATCCGTTTACCCTCGGCGCCTACCTCGACGACGCGGGCGACGAAAATCCCGGGAACGTGGACGTTCTCCGGTTCGATTTCGCCCGGCTCGACGAGTCGCTCGACTTCGGCGATCGTGATACGGCCGGCCATCGCGCAGAGCGGGTTGAAATTTCGCGTTGCTTTTGCGAAATAGAGATTTCCTTCGCGGTCGCCGATACTCGCCCGCACCAGCGCAAAATCGCAAACGATCGCTTCTTCGAGTACGTACTCCTGATCGCCGAATCGTCGCGTTTCTTTCGGAGGCGAACCCTTCGCGACGCTACCGTCGGGATTGTGACGCCAGGGCAGCCCTCCCATCGCAATCGGCGTACCGACGCCGGCGGGAGTATAGAAGGCCGGAATCCCGCAGCCCCCGGCACGAAGCCGCTCGGCGAGCGTTCCCTGCGGCACGAGTTCGACCTCGAGCTCGCCGGAGAGATACTGCCGTTCGAATTCCTTGTTTTCGCCGACGTAGGAGCCGGTCGTTCGACGGATGCGCTTGTTGTCGAGGAGAACGCCAAGCCCCCATCCATCGACACCACAGTTATTGGAAACGGTGACGAGATCTTTCGCACCCTGCGCGAGCAACGCGTGGATCAGGTTATGGGGGATGCCGTTGAGGCCGAAACCTCCGACGGCTAACGAGGCCCCGTTGGGAATGTCGGCGACGGCCGCGGCCGCCGATGGGTACACTTTCTCCATACCGGCGCAGATAGGCGGTCACGGGAGCAAAACCCTGGTCGCCCCCGAATCTATCGGTCAGTTCAAAATCCGGTCTCTCGATACGGCCCATGACGGGCCTACTCGAGATGACATTCCTCTCGATACAGTCCCGCTGGGGCCTACTCGAGATGACAATTCCTCTCGATACAGTCCCGATGGGGCCTACTCGAGATGACACTTCCACTCGTTATCCGTGAAGAGGAGTTCACAATGTCAGTAGCGGCGCAAGCGCACGAAGAAGAAGCGATGATCGTCGAAATGGTGCGCGAATTAGTAGCTGAGAAGGTCGCGCCGCGCGCGGCAGCGATCGACGAAAGCGAAGAGTTCCCAGATGATATCCGTCGCCTCTTCGCGCAGAACGATCTTTTAGGAATTCCGATTCCCACCGAATACGGCGGTCTCGGCGGGAGTTTCGTTACCTACGTGAAGGTCGTCGAAGAGATTGCCAAAGCCTGTGCATCGAGTTCGCTGATCGTCGCAGTGCAAGAACTCGGCATGCTGCCGATCATGATCGGCGGCAACGACGAACAGAAACGGCGTTTCCTTCCGAAGATCGCCTCAGGCGAGCACCTTGCAGCATACGCGCTTACCGAAGCGAGCAGCGGCTCCGATGCGCTTGGTTCGATGCGGACGCGTGCGCGCCGCGACGGCGATTCCTACGTTCTCGACGGCCAGAAAATTTGGATCACCAACGGGAGCGTTGCCGACGTCGTCTGCGTCTTCGCGGTGACCGACCCGGAGGCTGGGAGCCGCGGTGTCAGCGCCTTCGTCGTGGAGAAAGGCACTCCGGGTTTCTCGGTCGGCAAAAAAGAGCGCAAGATGGGTATCAAGGGCTCGCCGACCGTCGAGTTGATCTTCAACGAGTGCCGCGTCCCGGCCGCCAATCGCCTCGGCGAAGAGGGCGAGGGGTTCAAGATTGCAATGAAGGTCCTCGATAAGTCGCGTCCCGGCATCGCCGCACAGGCGCTCGGCATCGCCGCCGGGGCCCTCGAATATGCCACCCAATACGCGCGCGACCGCGTCGCCTTCGGCAAGCCGATCGGCCAGCACCAAGGCATCGGCTTCATGCTTGCCGATATGAAGACCGAGGTCGAGGCGGCCCGCCTCATGCTCTACGAATCGGCGCGGAAATGCGACGAGGGAGCTCCCGACGTCTCGCTCTGGGCCTCGATGGCAAAGCTCAAATGCGGGGACGTGGCGATGGCGGTGACCACCGACGCGGTCCAAGTGCTCGGCGGCTTCGGCTACTCGGCGGAGTACCCGGTCGAGCGGATGATGCGCGATGCCAAAATCACCCAAATCTACGAGGGAACCCAGCAGATCCAACGCCTGGTCATCTCCCGCAAGTTAGTTGGGAAGGGGCGCTAGCTCGCCTTTGCGAACTAACCGCCCTTCTCAGACGTTCTTAAGGCACGTTAAGAGACGAATTTTCGCAAAAAGGGGGTGAAATAATGCGCAAACTCCTCGCTGCACTGATCGCGGCGTCCTTCCTCGCAACCGGTACGGCTATGGCCGCCTCGGCGAGCAAAGGCACCACGAAGACCACGACCAAGAAGGCCGCCGGCAAGAAAGCCGCTGCTAAGAAGGCTCCGGCAAAGAAAGCGATGACCAAGAAGGCCACCGCGAAGAAGGCCACCGCGAAGAAAGCCGCTGCTAAGAAGGCTCCGGCAAAGAAAGCGATGACCAAGAAGGCCACCGCGAAGAAAGCCGCTGCTAAGAAGGCTCCGGCAAAGAAAGCGACTGCCAAAAAGGCTGCCGCAAAGAAGGGCCATAAACCGCCCGTTCACTAGTAGATCCACGTTATTATTCTCATCGACCTAGGGGCAGGTGCCCCAAAGGCATCGTCGATCTCGACGGTGCCTTTTTTTGCCACCGTCGGCGGTAGCGATCGCGCGTTGCCGCTCATTTGCTTGTCAGCCGACGACAATAAACCAGGTGGCGGTGAAGATTCGCCTCCCCCGGGGGGAGCGCACGAACAGAGCCGATGGGTCGATTGCCCTTTTACAAGTGAAACACCGAGCGCCAATAGATCAACATCCGCTCCCAGAGCGTACGCCGTTGCATGAGCCCGGCGATCGAATGCGTCTTGCGCGGGTAGAGCATGACGTTGACATCGGTCAGCCCGGCTAAAATCGTCTTCTGCAAAAACGCCACGGTGTTTGCCATGTGCACGTTATCGTCGCTCGTGCCATGCATGATCTGCAGTGGTCCGTTCAGATGCGCGACGTCGAAAAGATTCGAACTACGGTCGTACGCATGCGGATGTTTTTGCGGAAGCCCCATGTATCGTTCGGTATAGATCGTATCGTACAGGTGCCAATCGGTGACCGGTGCGACCGCAAGCCCGGCAACGAAACGCTTGGAGTGTTCGAGCGCGTAGATCGTTTCGTACCCGCCGAAACTCCAGCCCCAAATCCCGATGCGTTTAGAATCGACATACGGGAGCGAGGCCAGATAGCGCGCGCCGATACGCTGCCCTAAGAGCGAACCGGGTCCGAAATTATGCAGCAGGAGTCGCACGTGTTTGTCGTTGTCGATCTGCGAAGCGGGTCCGTCGATCGAAAATACGATAATGCCTTCCTGCGCCAAAAGGTCGTGCATCAGCTCCATCGTGTAGCCGAAGCCGTTGGTCGTGGTCGGAGCGGCCGGGCCGCCGTACACGTAGACGACAACCGGGTACTTCCGGTGCGGATCGAAATGCGGCGGACGAATCATCCACGCATCGAGCGGCCCATATTTCGACGGAACCTCGAAGCGGTCGACTGGAAGCAATTGCGACTGCAAGGTGGGGTTGCGGGCGGCGAGCACTTGCGGAGCCTCCGCCGGCGCGTTCAACGTCACTTCGGGGACGCGATTCATCGACGAATAGGTATCGACGAACGCATGCGACATCGCGGCAAACGCGATGCGGTGGACGCCGCGCTGCGGCGTCAGATTCGTCAGCAAATCGGTGCGAAGGTCGATTTCGAGCAACGCGCGATTGCGGCGGGTAGGATAATCGGCGTAGACCCATGCGTGTGTGCCGCTCTCTCCGGCCGCGACCAACCCGTTCGTAGCGTACTCGCTACCGAGATTAAAATCGCCCGTTATGCGGCGAAGCGCCCCGGCATTATTGCGGAGGTAGAGCGAGCGCAAATTTTCCCGATCCAGAACCCAAAGCGAGGATCCATCGGGAAGCCAGGTCGGCAGCGCGATCACATCGACCCACGAAGGCGAGCTTTGGCGATAGAGGCTCTGCGGTGGCGCACCGTCGGCGGGAAGCGAATCGACGCGTAACCATTGCTCGCGGCGATTCAATATCTCCGCAATGAGATCGTCGCTCTTCGGGCGCCACGCAAACGCCGCGATATACCGATCCTTCGGTGCAGCATTGAAGAGTACGCGATCGGTCTTCGTTGCCAGATCGATGACATGAAGGCTCGCGCCCGGGTTCTTCTCCCCGGCAAGCGGATAGCGTTGATAATGTACGTGTCCGTTCTTCGCCAGGAAATCGGTCAGCGGAAAACGCGTGACCTGCCGTTCGTCGAGGCGCAGATAGGCGATCTGCTTTCCGTCCGGCGACCAGCGAAAGCCGTGGGTGAGGCCGAGTTCTTCCGGATAGACCCAGTCGAGTTGACCGTCGAGAATGTTGTTGCTCGAACCGCCGTGCGTGAGTTGCACGACGCTGTTCTTGACTCCGAGGTGCGCGACGTAAAGATTCGATTTTTTCGCGAAGGCGATCGCGCGGCCGTTCGGCGACCACTGCGGGTCGGAGGCTGCGGTTGCGATCTTTTGCAGCGTGTCGCTTGAAATCGTATAGACATAGAGCGCCCCACCCGCCTCGATGGCAAGCCGGCGATCCTGTGGCGACCACCCCACGTTATACGGCGTTGCGCCGCGCTTGCCGAACCGATCCGGCTGCAACAGCACCCGAGCGCCGACACCGTGAAGCGCGCGAACCATTAGCGGTAGATGCTCGGAAGGGTCCTGCGAGGGCAGAACGTAGGTGAATCGCTCTCCTCGGTGCGACCAGGAGATTGCCGCAGGTTGCCGCCCCCAAGGAGGCTCTTTCCCAAAGGCCGACGAGGGCGTCAATGCGGCCCGCGCGGGCGCCGCGGCGAGGGCAATCGTTAACACGGCGGCGAGAACGGCGATATGTTTCACCTGCTTCATACGCGGGACTTTCGCCCGTGCGCGTGGCAATACTTTCCCTATGGTAGATCCCATGGAGCCGAGTTTCACCGGACAAAACCCCATCGTCGCAGCGGCCGAACGCATTCGCGCGCAACGCGCATTCGGCGAACTTCTCGAAGAGAGCGATGCCCCGAGCGCAGCGCCCACCGACGGCGGCGCAGAGAGCTCGCTGCGAGCTTTCGCCGATGCACTCGCGTTGGGAATCAAACGCCTCAACTCGATTCTTGGCGACCGAAACGGCGTTCGCTTGGTTCGTCTCGAGAAACCGCTGCGTTTGCGGTTACGATTCGGCGAGCATCGCATCGCGCTCGAACTCGACGAGAGCGCCGAATTGGTTCGCATTCGCGGTCTCAAATTCGACGGCGACTATCAGTTCGTTCCCGATAGCGCGATTCCGAGTCTCATCGACGTTTCGAAGGTTTCAACGGAGAGCGGCTACGGCGAAGCAATCACGCCTTCGATGCTTTTGCAGTCGCTCGCGCGCGACGCCGAGCTTCCGCGCCCGCCGCACCTGGATTCGCCCGGCCCGCTCTCGTTTTAGCAACGATCGGCGCGCTCGGACAGATCTGCTGAACCGGGCAACGATCGCAGAGCGGTCGCGGCGCTTTGCAGGTCGCGCGACCGTGAAGGATCAGCCAATGATGGGCAAAGCGCCACTGTGATTCGGGCAGCAGCGCGGTAACGTCGCGCTCTACGGCGAGCGGGGTCGTTCCGATTGTGAGCCCCAACCGATGCGCGACGCGAAAGACGTGCGTGTCGACGGCAAATGCGGCCTCGCCGAAAGCGACCGAGAGCACGACGCTTGCCGTTTTTCGCCCGACGCCGGGAAGCGCTTCGAGATCCTCTCGCGTTTCGGGCACCGTGCCCGCGTGCGTCTCGACCAATGCACGTGCGGCAGCGATAATGTTTTTTGCCTTCATTCGAAAAAAGCCACAAGACTGAATCAAGCGTTCGACATCGCTCGCCCGCGCAGCCGCCAATGCCTTCGGCGTCGGATAGGCGGCAAAGAGCGCTGGGGTCGTCAAATTCACCCGCGCGTCGGTACACTGCGCCGAGAGGATGACGGCGACGAGTAATTCGAACGGGTTACGATAGGAGAGCGCGGTCACGGCGTGGGGATAGGCTTTCTCGAGAAGCTCCAGCTCTTTTTTCGCAATCGTTTTCGAAACTTTACGATTTGGAAACGGAATTACAGCCACGGGCGATATTTTGCGCTCAATCGCCGCGGGCAACCTGCCGATGAACCGGCTACGATGAAGGGCGAACGGGAGGTCGACGATCTAGCCGTTATCGGCGGCGGCCTTGCCGGCGCAGCGGTTGCTATTGCCTGCGCACGATTCGCGCGGCACGCGCGCCTCCGCTTGTTTTCCCCCGAAGAACCCGGACGCGGCGCCGCGTACGGTGACATTTCGCCGCAATGGCTTATGAACGGCCCGGCCCGCGCGATGAGTATTATCGCCGACGACTCAGGGCATCTCATCAACGCATTACGATGCTATCCGGAGACGCTTGTCACACGGGAGCGCTTCGGCGCGTACGTCGGCACAACACTTCAAGCCGCGCTCGCAGAACGGCCGCAGATGCGCATCGAACGCACCACAGTCGTCGATATCGATCGTGGAAGGCATGGCTTCGTCCTCACGGATGCGCGCGGTCGTCGCTTCCGCGCGCATACGGTGGTACTCGCGCTTGGAAATGCGCCCCCGGCAGATGATTTCTTACCGCGCGAATTACGCGAAAGCGAACGCTATTTCGGCGATCCGTGGCGCACTCGAATCGACGAACTCCCCGCTGGTGACATGCTTTGCATCGGTAGTGGGCTCACCGCAATGGATCGCGTTGCCGCCTACCGGCACACGATGCAGGGTGGAACGGCGTACACACTCGCGCGTCACGGCTATCTCCCCGCTCGCGAGGCTCCCGAAATTCGCGCCTGTCGCTACACGGAACTTGGTATCGACGAAGAGTCTCCGCTCTCGTTGTTTCGTTCGGTACGATCGGCGATGGAGCGGCGCGTCGCTGCCGGCGGCGATTGGCGAGAGGTCGCCGAATCGCTTCGGCGTCCCTCGCAACGCATCTGGCTGGGGTGGACGATCGCGCAACGTCGTCAATTTCTCGAGCGACTCTCCGCTCTGTGGGGATCGCTACGCTATCGCGTCCCGCCGGCCACCGAGGACGCCGTCATCGCGCTTCGTCGCGCGGGACGCTACGTACCGTTGCAAGGTGAAATCGTCGCCGCCGCGGAGGGAGCGGACGGTATCGAGATCGTCTATCGACGCCGCGGCGAACAGGATCGGATCAGCGTTGCATCGGTCGTCAACTGCACCGGCCCGAACGGAGACCTACACACGAACCCCAACCCGCTGATACACGCGCTGCTGCATCGCGGCCTCATTCGCCGCGATCCGCTTCGCCTCGCTCTCGATGCGACACCGTACGGCGAAGCGATCGATGCCGAAGGACTTATCGACGAGCGATTGATCGCCATTGGGCCGATGCTCCGCGGCATCCTCTTCGAGAGCACTGCGGTCCCGGAGATCGTGGAACAAGCGCGTGCGATCGCGATACGCATGGCACGCGAACGCGAGAGTCGGGTCGCATGATCGCCGGGCTCGACCTCGATCGCATCATCGGCGAGCGCCTCGCAAGCCGTTCGCACTGGGAGGGCTTGCTTCCGCGCCGCAAAGTCGGTTACACGCGCTCGCGTCTCTTTCTTTGCAACGACTTCGAAGTTCTCGCGTTGCTTTGGTTCCCCGGTGCGACGACGCCGATTCACGACCACGGCGACTCCTACTGCGCCACTCGCGTGCTCACCGGCGAATTGCAAGTCACGCGCTACCTGAGAACCGAGAGCAAGAACGGAGCCGATCGACCCTCGTTACGATTGATCGGGCGCAGCGTGCAACACGTTGGGGAGGGTGACGCTCTGGAGGGAGCGCGCGATCTCCACAGCGTTACGAATGAAACGAAGCAGGAGGCACTCTCGCTCCACATCTACGCGCCCCGCTACACCGAATTTGGAATCTACGAAGAGTCGGGGATTCGCCTTGCAACCGCTACGGCGCGCTACGACGCAGTTTTCGATTTTTAACTTTAGGCTAAAGAAATTGTATCGCCGTCGCGAGCCACGATGCCGTCTTTCTCGAGAGCGGCAACCAATTCGTCGAATTGTTCGCCGATTTTCGGAGGCACTACGCCGATAATTTCGCGCTCCAAATCGAGGAGCGATATGCGTTCTCCCGAAGGGAGTTCTCGCAGACGATCGACGATGCGACCACGCGCAAACCTTGCCGTCGATTCAAATGGGACCGGTTCCTTCCCGCTCGTCGTCTTGGCAAACTCTTCGCGCAGGCGCTCGAGGCGCGCAGCGTCAATCGGCGCGGCAACGCAGAGCGTTTGCAGCGGACAGGCGGCACAGCGCGGGGCTCGCGCAGTGCAAACGAGCGCTCCGAGATCCATCATCGCCGAGCTCCAGTCGTGCGCCTCGCCTTTGGGAACGAGTTGGCGCGCGAGCAGCTCGAGTTCTTTTACGCTCGCTTTGGCCGGATATTCGATACCGAAATGTACGCGATGGACGATACGACGAACGTTCGTATCGCTTGGTGCCGCGTCATAGTTAAAGGCGAACGCCCGAATCGCGGCGACGGTATATGGGCCGACGCCGGGCAATTCGAGCAGCGCCTTCTCATCGCTGGGCATCTCGCCTTCGAACCGTGAAACCACCGCATCGGCGAGCGCCTTTAAGCGAACCGCTCGCGTGTTATAGCCGAGCCCTTTCCAGTAACGCACGACTTCCGAACGCGGAGCCTTCGCCAACGCCGCAAATGTCGGGAAACGCGATATAAAAGTTCCGAAAATCGGAACGACGCGATCCACCTGCGTCTGTTGCAACATAAATTCGCTAACGACGGTGTAGTACGGATTCCGCACGACGCGCCAAGGCAAATTTGCCCGCCCGTATTTTGCATACCAGGCAAGCAAACGTTTTTGAATCCCCGTCATCCGCGCAAGCTACGCATCGCTTCGCCGATACGACGAATACCTTCAGAGATTTCGTCGCGTCGAACCGCGGTTAATGCCAAGCGAAAATTATGGTCGCCGCCTGAATTAGCGTAGAACGCTTCGCCGAAAAGGAACGAAGCACCGAGACGCTCGGCGGCATCGAGCAAAGGACGAGCGCGCATCTCGCGTGGGGTTGCGACCCAAAGATAGAAGCCGCCGCTCGGACCGATCGCACGAACGCCGCTGGGCCAGTACTTCGCAATCGCTTCATCGGCGATCTTCCTGCGCAAGTGTAATTCTTCGCGCAGCTGTTCGATATGCGCGTCGTAGCCGCGTTCGAGATAATCGACGATAGCGGCTTGAACGTAGAGGCTCGTCGCCATATCGTAGGCCTGCTTGCGCATTAAAAGTCGATCGACGATCGTGCGCGGAGCGACCATCCAACCAACACGCAAGCTCGGCGCTACCGTTTTACTAAAAGTCGAAAGATAGACGACGTGATCCGGAGCGAGGGCGAGCAAGGGCGTTTCGTTGTGCGATGCGAGCGGTCCGTAGGGATCGTCTTCGATAATCGGAACGCCGGCTCGCCGCGCTATCGTGGCGAGACGATCGCGCCGATCGGAATTCATGGTGACGTTCGTCGGATTGTGCATCGACGGCATCGTGTAGATAAAACGGGGACGACGCGTACGTAGAATCGCCTCGACGTGATCGACGCGCATGCCTTCGTCGTCGACCGGAATAGGGATCGCCCGCAACCCGCCGATTTGGAATATCTGCAAGGCTCCCGGATACGAAGGTGACTCAACGATAATTTCATCGCCCGCCTCGGCAAGGCTCTGAGAGACGATCGCGATTCCTTGCGTCGATCCGGTCAACACGATGACGTTCTTGGCCACGACGCTGCGTGCGCCGCGGGCGCGCATGCGTGCCGCAATCGCCTCGCGAAGCGGCTCGTATCCCTCCGAGTCGCCGTACGAAAGAATAAACCGCGGATCGCTCGCGACCCGCGCGAACGAGCCTGCAAGTTCGGCGAGCGGCGAAGGTTCGTCGGGAGCGACTCCCTGCACGAATGAGATGCGCCCGGGCTCCTGTTTTGCCGCGAGCTCGCCGAGTACCATCGGGAACTCACCGACCCGCCACGGCGGCAACGTCACCCACCAGGGGACGCTTGCTCCGCGCTCTCCTGCAGAGACCGCGCGCTTACGCGATGCCACCCGCGAACCGGAGCCGACGCGTTGGTCGAGCAAGCCGTCGGCGACGAGTTCGCGGTAGGCGCGCACGACGGTACTGCGATTGATCTCCAGGCGCTCGGCCATCGCGCGCTCGGGGGGTAAACGCGTCGATTCAGGAAGCGAACCGGAGAGAATCGCCTCCCGCAAACCCTCGTACAGCTGACGGTAGAGCGGAACGATCGACTCGCGGTCGAGTTGGAGGGGGAGGTTGGGCGCACCAATCTTGCTCATGGATGGATCCAATTGGACCACGGAGGCCCACCGCCTTCCGCGGCGGAATAATTGGTGGTTACCAACCCTCATCCACGCCTGCGCGTAAGGAGTCTTTTCGTGGCCGAACATCAGGTCGATGCCGTCGTCATCGGTGCGGGCCCCGGCGGTTATCATGCCGCCATCCGGCTCGGCCAACTTGGGAAATCCGTCATCTGCGTCGATCGCGACG
>DAIBFU010000007.1:0-31347 GCA_027422105.1 Vulcanimicrobiota bacterium
TCTCTGCTTGCCCACCATCCCGCGCGTGGCGGGCCGTTCGATGCGGAAGTAGCTCAGTGGTAGAGCATCGCCTTGCCAAGGCGAGGGTCGCGAGTTCGAATCTCGTCTTCCGCTCCATCGCGGCGCGCCGGCCCCCCACCCAAGAAATAAGGATCCCGTGACGACCTCAACCCTCACCCGACTCGACGCGACCAGCGTTGAAATCGTTATCCCGGTGCTGCCCGACGCGCTCGACCGCGCGCGCGAGGTCGCGTTTCGGCGTTTGAGCAAGAATGCGCGCATACCGGGCTTTCGCAAAGGGCATATTCCGCGCCGCGTCTTCGAACAGACCTACGGAAGCGCGGGCATCGAATCGGAAGCGATGGAGGATCTCGTGCCGGAGCTCTACAGCTCGGCGCTGCGCGAGCATGCGCTCGCACCGGTCGCACGCCCCAAGTTGGAGATGTTGCCAAGCGCCGAGGACGAGCCGCTGCGGGTGAAAGCGCGCGTCGAAGTGCGCCCGACGCTTGAACTCGGAACCTATGTCGGGCTCTCGGTCACGGTTCCCGAGCGCACGGTGAGTGATGACGAGGTCGAGCGGACGCTCGAAGGGCTCACGCGGGATCGCGGAACGCTCGTTCCGGTCGAGCGCCCGGCCGCGCTCGGCGATATCGTGACGATCGATTTCGTCGGCAAGATCGACGGCACGCCGTTCGAGGGCGGCTCCGCCGAAGGACAGGTCGCTGAATTGCTCGAGGATCGCTTTATCCCCGGATTTGCAACCGGTATCGCCGGGATGAACGCCGGCGAGCGGCGCGAGATCGAGACGACCTTTCCCGAGGCCTATCACGCCAGCGAACTCGCCGGGAAGAGCGCGATCTTCGAGGTCGTTCTCCACGATGTGAAGCACCTCGAAGTGCCGACGCTCGACGATGCGTTCGCAGCCGAGGTCAGCGATTTTGCGACGCTCGCGGAGCTTCGTGCAGAAGTGCGCAAGCGCTTGGAAGGGATCGCACAAGCGCGGATGCGCCGCGAGATCGGCAACGCGCTGATGGAGCAGCTCGTCGAGGCGCACGAGATTCCGGTGCCGCCGAGCCTGCTGGTCGCCGAGCGCGAGCAACTGCTCGAAGAGGCTCGCCGCATGGCGCAGGAGCAGGGCACGGAGTACCCCGAGTACCTCGCCTCGATCGGAAAGACCGAAGAAGAGCTTCGCGAGGAACTCACCGGCGATGCCGAGCGCCGGGTGAAGGGCACGCTCCTCATCGAGGCGATCGCCGATGCCGAGGGAATCGAGGCGAGCCCCGCAGAGATTCAGAGCGAACTCGCTCTCCTCGCCCGTCGGTACGGGCAGCCGATCGACCGCGTCCGTGCGGCGCTCGCCGAGAACATGCAGTCGGTGTACGATGGGATCGTGCGAAATAAAACGCTCGAATTTCTCATCGACAAGGCGCAGCGCGTTGCGGCGCCGTAGTGAACTCCTACGTACGATTAGCAGGGCGCCCGGTGACGGGATGCCGGTGAAGAAGGGATAGGTCGTTCTCCGATGGGGCACTTGGTACCGATGGTCGTCGAACAGTCGTCGCGCGGAGAGCGCGCGTACGATATCTATTCGCGACTGCTCAAGGATCGAATCGTCTTCGTCGGCGGTCCGATCGACGACTCTATCGCGAGTCTCACGATCGCACAGCTTCTGTTTCTCGAAAAAGAAGATCCCGACAAAGATATCGATATGTACGTCAATAGTCCCGGAGGAAGCGTGACCGCGGGCCTTGCGATCTACGACGCTATGCGTTTCATCAAGCCCGACGTTGCGACGATCTGCATGGGGATGGCCGCATCGATGGGTTCGATTCTTTTAACCGGCGGCGCCCAGGGAAAGCGCTTTGCGCTCCCTCACGCGAAGATCCTCATCCATCAGCCCTGGGTCTCGCAGCTCGGCGGACAGGCCACGGACGTTGAGATTGCGGCGCGCGACCTCATCGCGACCCGTCTGACCGTGGCGAAGATCTACGAAGCGACCTGTAAAAAGCCCCTCGACGACGTCCTTAAGGATATCGATCGCGATTACTATATGACCGCCCAGGACGCCAAAGAGTACGGGATAATCGATAGTATCATCGAAGACCGTAGCTCGATGCCGTCTCCGGCACCGTAGCCCAGGGAGGCTCCCGCCGCCATGTTTCGATTCGGGGATGAAAAAGGGCAACTCAAGTGCAGCTTCTGCGGCAAATCGCAGGAGAATGTGCGCAAATTGATCGCCGGCCCCGGCGTCTATATCTGCGACGAATGCATCGAACTCTGCAACGAGATCATCGAAGAGGAACTCTATAAGGCTGCCGATGATAGCGCACGCCTGCGCACCCTCCCGAAACCGCGTGAGATCAATCAGATTCTCGATACCTATGTGATCGGGCAAGACCGCGCGAAGAAAGCGCTCGCCGTTGCGGTCTACAATCACTATAAACGCATCAACGCCGGCCCGGTCGGAAGCGGTAGCGACGACGTCGAACTGCAGAAGTCGAATATTTTGCTCGTCGGGCCGACGGGATCCGGGAAAACCTACCTCGCGCAGACGCTGGCGAAAATTCTCGACGTTCCGTTAGCGATGGCCGATGCGACCTCGCTCACCGAGGCCGGGTATGTCGGCGAAGATGTCGAGAATATTCTCCTGAAGCTCATCCAAGCCGCCGATTACGATGTCAAACGCGCCGAGCGCGGGATCATCTATATCGACGAGATCGACAAGATCGCGCGCAAGAGCGAGAATCCGTCGATCACGCGCGACGTCTCCGGCGAGGGCGTTCAGCAAGCGCTGCTGAAAATTCTCGAAGGCACGACGGCGAACGTGCCGCCGCAGGGCGGGCGCAAGCATCCGCATCAGGAATTTATTCAGATCGACACGACGAACGTACTCTTTATCTGCGGAGGTGCATTCGACGGTTTAGAACGCATCGTCGAATCGCGCATCGCTGCAAATAACATGGGCTTCCGGGCGAACCCGGAGAGCAAGCGCGTCGCGCGCGCGAGCAAAATGCTCGCGCAGCTCCTCCCTGAAGATTTGCTGAAGTTCGGCCTTATTCCCGAATTTATCGGACGCCTGCCGATCGTCGTGACGCTCGATGCGCTCGACGATCTCACCCTGCGTCGGATCCTCACCGAACCGCGTAACGCACTGGTCAAACAGTTTCAGCGCATCCTTGCGATGGACGGTGTCGATCTGCAGTTCACGAAAGACGCGCTCGTTTCGATTGCCGCGAAAGCGCAGGGTCGCAAGACCGGAGCGCGCGGTCTGCGTTCGATTCTCGAAGAGATCATGCTCGATGTGATGTACGATCTTCCCTCGCTGGTCGGGGTGAAGAAGTGCGTCGTCAATAAAGACGTGGTCGAAAAACGCGAACAGCCGACGCTGATCTACGGCGATCGTCAGAAAGAGATGCCGGCCTAAGAGCCTCGGCTAGCGAGCGATGAGCTCCGCCACCGGCGGAAGATCGCCCGCGTGTTTTCCGCGAAAGATCCAGCTCACCGTTCCGTGCGCATCGATCCGCATCGCACCGGGAACGCGTCCGAGATCGTCGATCCGCGATTTCCCCCAATTCTGCCGAAAGCCGGCACGATGATTTTCGCGCGCACGCGCGATCATTTCGCGCGAGAAAAACGAGAGCAGTGAGGCCGGGCGAAGTTTTGCGGCGCGATGCGTCTCGCGGTTTGGGTCGGCGATGCAGGCGTCGGCAACGCCGTACGGCGTGCAGAGCGAGCGCGTTGTCGCTTCATCGGCCGCGACGACGATATAGACGTGTTCGTCGGGATGGCTCTGGGTGAACTCACGCAACTGCGCGAGCGGCTCGCCGAAGAACGTTCAACCGGTGTGGCGCGGCCAGATGACGAGGGCGGGGAGCTCGATCGGCTGCGGAAAAAGCTCGAGCGAGGCAGGCTCGCCGGGGGTAAAATGCGGTTTCATGCCCCTTGAACAGCGGAAAGTCGCAAACGGTTCAATTCGTCACGGTCGGTGCGGTCGATGGCGATCGGTGTAATGCTGACGTAGCCTTGCATGACCGCTCCGATATCGCTTGCCGGGTCTTCGCTATCGCCGCGGCCGGGAAGATTCCAGACGCGGTAGTAGCGCGCATCGCGCCGTTCGTCGACGCGCGAGATCGCTTCGCCGTAGCGTTTGCGCCCGAGCGAGGTAAAGCGGCGGCCGAGCAACTGTTCCGGCGGAAGATTCGGGACGTTGACGTTCCAGTACCGTTCCGGTGGAAGCTCGGCGAGTGCATAGGGAAGAATCGTGCGTATCTGCGCTGCGGCGCTCTCCCAGTGACGCGCCTCGGTTAGGTCGTCGGGATCGCTCGCGAGGGAGACGGCGAGCGCGCGGACGCCGAGGAGCACCGCTTCGACGGCTCCGGCGACCGTCCCGGAGTAGTTCACGTCGTCGGCAAGGTTGGGGCCGTTGTTGATCCCGCTGATGACGAGATCCGGGCGCCTCTCGCAGAGCTCGCCGATGCCGATGACGGCACAGTCGGCGGGCGTTCCGGTGCAGGCGTAGGCGCGCACGCCCGCGATGCCCTCGTACGGTGTGACGCCGACCGAATCGTCGGTGGTGATCGCATGGCTCACGCCGCTACGGTTGCCGTCGGGTGCGACGACGACGATCAGCGCGAGCTCGGCGAGTTCGCGAGCGAGCGCGTGGATACCGGGCGAAGCGACGCCGTCATCGTTGGTGAGGAGAATCGTCGGCGTACGCATCGCTGCGCGCTTCGCGCGCGTCGACGCCCCTGCCTGCAGGCGATTCCCGCGCGCGCAGACAACAGTGCGCGCCGTGCCCACCACTACCGTCGCGTCGTCGCCTTCGAAACCGACGCTGCTGTCGCGCCTCGATTCGCTCGCATGGTCGCCGATGCATACCCGCATCGCCGTCGCACTTGGGATCGCATGGGTACTCGACGGCTTCGAGACCGCGATCGTGGGGCCGGTACTCCCCAGTATCGCCGCGCATCTGCATTTTCAGGCGAGTCTCGCTGCCTGGGTCAACCCGATTTACACGATCGGCATGCTCGTCGGCGCGCTGGTCTTCGGCGAGCTTGCCGACCGACTCGGGCGGAAACGTCTCTTTATGGTCACTCTCGCAATCTATGCCGCCGCGACAATCCTGACGGGGTTTTCGTGGAATTACTTCTCGTTGGTGATCTTTCGTTTCCTCACCGGTATCGGCATCGGCGGCGAGTTCTCGGCAATCAATTGCGCGATCGATGAATTCGTTCCGGCGCGCGTTCGCGGGCGGACCGACGGGCTGATCAACGCGTCGTGGAATGTCGGCGTGATTGCCGCTTCGGGAATCGCGCTCTATGCCTTAGGAAATGCCGCCGGCGCAACCTGGCGACTCGTCTTTTGGTTCGGTGCGTTGCTCGCCGTCGGCGTTCTCCTGGTCCGACGCTTCGTGCCGGAATCTCCGCGTTGGCTGCTCGCCCGTGGAAGAGTTGCGGAGGCTCGCGATATCGTTGCGGTCGTCGAAGCAGCGAGCGGCGTAGAAGCGGTCGTCGACCCGGATCTCCCGATCGAATTTACCCCGCTCGTGCCGCCGACGGGATATTTCGCGCAGATCGCCGAGCTCTTTCAAGCGACGCCGCGGCGATTGCTCTTTGCCTTCGTGGTCAATCTCGCGCAGGTGATGCCGTACTACGGCATTCTCTCCATCGCCGGTTTAGCGATCTTTCCCGCCGTCGGCATGCACGGGCAACAGATTCCGTTGCTCTATCTCCTCGGCGCGGTCTGCGGCCTCACCGGACAGATCGTTTCTTCGCTGCTCATGGATCGCTGGGGGCGGCGTCCGACGATGTTGCTCGGATTTACGATTGCGTCGCTCGGTTCGCTCGCGTTGGCGTACGGACTCGGGGATGCATTGCACTTCGTCTTTTCGTATGCGGTCTTCAGCGTTTTCAGCGCATGGGTGGGATCGGGAGCCTACGTGATCACGAGCGAACTCTTCCCGACCCACCTGCGGGCAACGGGCATCGGTCTCTCGGTTGCCGTCGGTCGCGTCGGTGCAATCGTTGCGCCGCTCGCGTTCTACGCGCTCTTCGCTCGTGCCGGAGTAGCGCCGGTCTTCGTTGCAATGGCGGTGATCTTCGCCGCCGGATCGATCGCGTTGCTGTGGTGGCTGCGGTATGGAGTCGAAGGGCGCAATCGTTCGCTCGAAGAGATGCTCACCCAGGGCGTATTATAGAATGGTGATGAAGAACGAGGAATTACCGGCGAGCTACGATCCCGCGTGTGTGGAGCAGGCACGTTATGCATGGTGGGAGCAGAAGGGCCTCTTCCACGAAGAGCCCGGCCCCGCGCGGCCGCCCTTTATCATTGCGATGCCTCCGCCCAACGTTACCGGTCGCGCGCATTTAGGGCATGGTTCGACCTATACGCCGATGGATATCCTCACGCGCTACCATCGCATGTTGGGGAATAACGCCGATTGGTTACCCGGCACCGATCATGCGGCGATCGCAACCGAGTCGGTGCTGGTGCGCGAGCTTGCCAAGAGCGGTGAGAGCCGCGAATCGCTCGGTCGCGCGAAATATCTCGAGCGGGCATGGGAATGGGCGCGCGAGTACGGCGGAACGATCGAGCAGCAATTCCGGACGCTCGGCTTCGGCCCTGATTGGGAGCGTTCGCGCTTCACGATGGATGACGGGCTCTCGGCGGCCGTCTGCAGTGCATTCGTTCGTCTCTATCGAGAAGGGCTGATCTATCGCGGGAAGCGGCTGATCCATTGGGATCCGAAATCGCAGACGACGCTCTCCGATGCGGAGATCGATCGCGAAGAGTGCGATGCAAAACTCTGGTTCGTTCGCTATCGCGCGCTCGACGGCGGCGACGGTATCGTCGTCGCAACGACGCGCCCGGAAACGATGCTCGGCGATGTCGCGATCGCGGTACACCCGCGCGACGAACGCTACGCCGCCACGATCGGTACCTCGGTGGTGATGCCGCTGACGGGACGCGCGATTCCGGTTATCGCCGATGAAGCGGTCGAGCCGGAGTTCGGTACCGGTGCCGTCAAAGTGACGCCGGCGCACGATGCCGTCGATTACGAGATCGGGCGCCGCCACGATCTTCCGATGCCTTCGATCTTCGATCTCTCCGCGCGGATCTCCGATACCGAGATCGATGTCGGCCCCTATCGCGGGCTCGACCGTTTCGAAGCACGCGAACGAATTCTCGCCGATCTTCGTGCCTCGGGTGCATTGCTTGAGGAGCGGCCGCATCGCATGGCGATCGCCCGCAGCGAACGGAGCGGAGAGATCGTCGAGCCGATGCTCTCGCTCCAGTGGTTCGTTCGCATGGAGAGCCTGGCCGAACCGGCGCTCGCGGCATATCGCGACGGGCGGCTGCGCTTCGTTCCCGAGCGCTACGGCCGCACCTACGAGCAATGGCTCGAACAGATTCGCGATTGGAATATTTCGCGGCAGGTTTGGTGGGGGCATCGACTCCCGGTTTGGTACACACCCGATGGCGCGATCGTCGTCGCGCATGACGAAGAAGAAGCACGCGATATCGCACAACGCGAGCATGGCGGTGCGTCGCTCACGCGCGATCCCGATACCCTCGATACCTGGTTTAGCAGCGGACTTTGGCCGTTCTCGATATTAGGTTGGCCCGCGCAGACGCCGGAGTTGGCGCATTGGTATCCGACCAGCGTCCTCATCACCGGTGGAGAGATTATTTTTCTCTGGGTTGCGCGGATGGTGATGATGGGGCTCCACCTGCTCGACCGTCTGCCCTTCCCGACCGTCTTCGTAACGCCGTTGGTCTTCGATGCGCAGGGTCGCAAGATGAGTAAATCGCTCGGGAATGCGATCGATCCGATGGATCTCGTCGAGAAGTACGGCGCCGATGCATTCCGTCTCGGCATTCTCCGACAGATGCGCCTCGAGGGACAGGAGATTCGCTTCCAAGAATCGCGCTGTGAAGAAGGCCGCAACTTCAATAATAAAATTTGGAATGCGCTCCGTTACGCCCGCGCACTTCCCGAGGGATTGCCGGGAGCAATGCAGCTTCCACCGCCTTCGCAACGGACGCTCGCGGATCGTTGGATCGTCGCCCGCCTGCGCGCGACGATCGAGAGAACGAGCGAACTCTTCGACGGATTCGATTTTGGGAATGCCGTCGAGACGCTGTGGCGCTTCATCTGGTACGAACTCTGCGATTGGTATATCGAAGCAACGAAGATGCCGGAGGCACGGACGACGCGGGCCGCGGTGCTCTCCTACGCGCTCAACGCGTCGATGCGTTTGTTGCATCCGATCGCGCCGTTCATCACCGAAGAGGTCTGGCAAGCGTTGCCGCACGACGGCGAGAGCGTCGTTACCGCGGGATGGCCTGACCCCTTCGAATGCGCGGAGGATGCAGCGGCGGTCGCGGAATTTGAGGCATTGCAACGCTGCATCGAGCGCTTGCGCAACGAACGAGTCACCTATGGCTTGCCGCCGCGCGGGAACGCCGAGGTGAACGTGCCGCGCAATCTTCGCGAGGATCTCCGGGCGCTCGTACTGCACTTCGGAGCGGCGCGCGAGATTACAAGCGATGAGGTCGCAGGAGATGCCGCGGCGGCACTTGACGCGGTGAGCGTTGAGGCTCCGCGCGAATTGATGCAGGAACGCTATCGACGCGAAGTCGAGCGCCTTGTAGGCGAGGTCGCGCGTTCGGAGAAGAAACTGGGGAACGAGTCCTTCGTGGCGCGAGCCGCCGCCGAGGTCGTCAACGCCGAGCGAGCGAAACTCGACGGTTATCGTAGCGAACTGCAGCGTGCGCGGGATGCGCTCGCGGCGATGGAGGCAGGCTCATGAGCGCACGCAGCCGACAACTCATCGGAGCCGAGGAGATCGAGCGTATGATCGCACGGCTCGCGCACGAAATTTTGGAGCCCGAGGATGCACGCAAGGGCGTCGAACTCTTCGGCATTCGCCGGGGCGGCGAAGCGCTCGCGCAACGGCTCGCAGCGCATATCGAACGGATCGAGGGGATCGCTCCGACGATCGGCTATCTCAATGTGAATCTCTATCGCGACGACAACGTTGTTCACGCGCTTCCCGAATCGCAGATCCCCGATGCCGTCGATGGGCGCTCGATCGTTATCGTCGACGATGTGCTCTTTACCGGACGGACCGTGCGCAGCGCTCTCGATGCGCTCATCGATCTCGGCCGACCCTCGGCGATCCGGCTCTGCGTCTTGGTCGATCGCGGGCTGCGCGAATTGCCGGTACAGGGCGATTACGTCGGGCGACGCATTCCCACCAGCCGTCGCGAGCGCGTCGTCGTGACGCTCGCCGCGACGCCTTCGCCGACCGACGAGGTCTTGTTGCTTGATCCCGACGCGTAATCTTTTCGATATCGACGATCTCACCAACGAAGAGATCGATTCCATTTTTGCGCTCGCGCAAGAGTTTTCGCAGCGCCCGGCACCACGTTCGCTCGAAGGCATATTCTGCGCGAATCTCTTCTTCGAACAGAGTACGCGGACGCATGTTTCGTTTCAGTGCGCGCAGATGCGTCTGGGCGGGAATGTCATCAATCTCACACCTGCACAGCTCAGTCTCGCGACGAAGGGCGAACGGCTCGACGATACCGCGGTAACGCTGCGTGCGTTAGGCATCGATATTCTCGTCGCGCGCCATCCCCTCGTCGGCGCGGTCGCCGAACTCGGCGCCGCGTTCGAAGGTTGCACCATTAACGCCGGCGACGGAACCAACGCACATCCGACGCAAGCGCTGCTCGATGCCTTTACGTTGCGCGATATTCTCGGTGAATTGAGCGGCGCCCAGATCGCGTTCGTCGGCGATATTCGGCACAGTCGGGTCGCGCATTCCTCAATGCGCCTTCTGCTTCGCAGCGGTGCGCAGGTGCGCGCGATCGGTCCGGAGTGCTTTCTCGATCGCCGAGACGTGCCAGCGGGCGTGGAGATCCTCCGCGATTTCGACGCCGCGCTTCCGAAGCTCGACGCGCTCGTTATGCTGCGCGTGCAGCACGAGCGATTCGAGAAGATGCCGATCGATGACGCCGCCTATATCACCGCGTACCAACTCAATACCGAACGCTTGCGGCTCCTTGGGGCGCGCGCGCCGATTCTCCACCCCGGTCCCTACAATCGTGGAGTAGAGATCGTCGACGACGTAACGCTCGACGCGCGTTGGCGCTACCGCGAACAGGTGCGCAACGGCGTACTCGTTCGCGCCGCGCTGTTGCACCGTATCGTTCACGGCTGGTAAGGCATGCTCGTACGAGGGGGCCGCATCGTCGATCCACGCCACCGCGTCGATGCCTTGCGCGATCTCCGTCTGCAGGGCGACCGGATCGTCGAGATCGGCGAACATCTGCGCGCGCAGTCCGGTGAGGAGGTCGTCGAGGCCGCAGGATGGGTCGTTGCGCCGGGATTTATCGACGCGCACGTGCACTTACGGGAGCCGGGATTCGAAGCGAAGGAGACGCTCGCGTCGGGGAGTGCGGCTGCGGTGCGCGGAGGTTTTACCGCCGTCTGCGCCATGCCGAATACGGAACCGGCACTCGACGAGGGCGGGCTGCTTGCGCGGGTGGCGTTTGCGCAACCGAGCCCCGAGCGCGGTATTCATGCGCGAATCTTTCCAATTGCGGCGATGACGCGTGCGCGCGCGGGTCGCGAGCCGCTCGATTACGCATCGCTCATTGCTGCCGGAGCGGTGGCGTTCTCCGATGACGGCAGCACGGTTGCCGATGCACGCGTGATGCGGGAGGTGCTGCACGCACTCGCCGCGCTCGACCGCCTCGCGATCGCGCATTCCGAAGATGCCGCGCTCAAAGGTGAGGGCGTGATGAATGACGGCATCGTCTCGCAGCGGCTCGGTGTCACGGGAAGCCCGGCATCGGCAGAAGAGAGTATCGTTGCGCGGGATATCGTGCTCGCGCTCGAGGTGCAAGCGCGTCTGCACGTCGCGCACATCTCCACCGCGCGGAGCTTGGAACTCGTTGCATGGGCCCGCGAGCGCAAGGGGCGTATCACCTGTGAAGTGACACCGCATCATCTTTTGCTGACCGATGAAGCGGTCGAAGAACTCGGCGCGCGCGCGAAAGTGAATCCGCCGCTCCGAACCGCTGCCGACGCGCGCGCGCTTCGCGACGCCGTTCGTCGCGGGAGCATCGATTTTTTTGCCAGCGATCATGCGCCGCATACCGACGAAGAGAAGCGCGGCGATCTCGGCTGCGCGGCGGTCGGTTTTAGCGGGCTCGAGGTCGCGGTCGGGGCATATGCGCGCGCGCTCCCCGATCTGCCGATGAGTGATTTCGTCGCGCTCTGCAGCACGCGGCCTGCCGAGTTGCTCGGCCTTCCCGGTGGCTCGCTCGCCGTCGGAGCGCCGGCCGATCTCACGATGTTCTCCGAGCGTCCGTGGCGCGTCGTCGGCGCGAATTTCGCTTCGAAAGGACACACGACGCCGTTTGAGGGTTGGGAGCTGCCGCGGTGCATCGAAGCGACCGTCGTTGCGGGGCGTATCGCTTATCGAGCGGAAGCAGCCGCGCGCTAGTGGTGAAAGAGCGGCGTCTGTAAAAGGCCGTTAATAACGAACTGTACGGCGAGCGCTGCGAGTACGATCCCGAGCACGCGCGAAACGACGTGGATGCCGGTCGTACCGATGCGGTGGAGGAAGCGAGCCGCACCTCGCATGCAGAGCCACGTGACGACGAGCGCGGCGGCGTAGGCGAGGATCGTCGCTAGGATCCGCGCCGGCGAACCCGCAGCGAGGCTGACGAGGAGCAGCACCGTCGCCAGCGTTCCGGGGCCGGCGATCATCGGAATCGCGAGCGGGAAGACGGCCGGGTTCTCCGCTGCGCTTGCCTCGCGCTCCTCGTCCTCGGTTCGCCGCGTGCCCGGTGGGCGAGCGAAGAGCATATCGATGGCGATGAGGAAGAGCAGCATGCCGCCGGCGATCGTGAAGGCCGGAAGCGTGATCCCGAGGTAGGCAAGCACGACCGGGCCGACGAGCCCCATCGCCGCCATAACGATCGCTGCGACGAGGACCGCCTGGTCGACGATGCGCCCCCGCCGGTCCTGCGGCAAATGAGCGGTCGTCGCCATGGTGAACGGAATCATTCCCAGCGGATCGACGATGGTGAACGCGGTCGCGAATGCCGTCGCGGTAAAGTGCCAATCCATTATTGCCGAGGGATCGCGCCTCGATATGCAAAACCCTCTGCGCCGATGCCTCATCCCGCCGCTCTCTTTCTCGCCGATGGTTCGCGCTTCGAGGGCGTTGGGCTCGCAGTGACCGGAATCGCCCTCGGCGAGGCGGTTTTTTATACCGGCATGACCGGCTACGAAGAAGCGCTCACCGACCCGTCCTATGCGGGGCAACTGCTGACCTTTACCTATCCGATGATCGGCAACTACGGCATCAGCGGAAGCGCCGCCCAGTACGGGCGCGCCTGCGTTGCCGGTGCGATCGTCAAACGGATCTCCTACCACCCATCGCACTATCTTTCGAAAGAGACGCTCCCGGCGTGGCTCGATCGGCAGCGCATTCCGACGATGGTCGATGCCGATACGCGCGCGATCACGATCGCGCTGCGCGAACACGGCACGATCTGGGCCGCACTCGCCGTCGGCGCCGAAGAGATCGCCGAAGCCGAGCGACGTTTGGCGGAGTTCGTGCGCATTGCGACGACCAAGGAGTTGGTTCCGGGTGTCGCCGCGCGAAGCGCGCACGTCGAAGGGCTTCGCGGCGGAACGCGGGTGACGCTCGTCGACTGCGGCGTGAAGCGCGCGATCCTGCACGATCTCGCCGCGTTAGGCGCAGAGGTCACCGTCGTTCCTTTCGACGCCTCCGCCGAACAGATTCTTGCGAACGATCCCGCGATGGTGCTGGTATCACCGGGGCCCGGCGATCCGACCGATCTCGTTGGGACGATTGAAACTTTACGGAGTCTTTTGGGGAAAGTTCCGCTCTACGGAATCTGTCTCGGACATCAGTTGCTCGCGTTGGCGTACGGTGCGCGCACCTATAAGTTGCCCTACGGACATCGCGGCGGCAATCAACCGGTGAAAGATTTGCGTCGCAACGAAGTCATCATCACCGCGCATAACCATGGCTATGCCGTCGACGCCGCATCGCTTCCCGACGAACTCGAAGCGACGATGACGAACCTCAACGACGGCACGAACGAAGGATTCGCGCATCGGCGCTTACCGATCGAAGCGGTGCAGTTCCATCCCGAGGCATCGCCGGGGCCGCGGGATGCGCGTCGGCTCTTCGCAACGTGGCTCGATCGCGCTCGCTCGCTCGCGTAGCGTTTCCGTTCGCTCTTGCAGCGCTCTGCGCTTTGCTCTCAACGCAAAGCGTGCGCGCGCAAAATCTACCGCGTTTAACGGTCGAGCGCTTTACGCTCTCCGCCAAGCCCGTCTCTCCGAAAGTCGGGCGCCAATTTTCTCTCCGCATCGTGCTCGTCGTCCGTGGATACGTGCGGCGGATCGACAACGTGACGCTGCCGATTCTCTCGCAGCTTGCGTTGCGTGGTGACGAACGCACGATCGCGCACGCTCGCGGAACGAGTACCTATCGCGAGACCCTCCAGGTGCGCGCGAATCGCGCGGGCACGATCGATCTTGCTCCGGCGACACTCGACGCGGTCGACGCGCGAACGGGACAGGCGGAGCAGTATTCGAGTAATCCGCTTCGCATCGTGGTGCGCGGTAGGCTGCTGCGGCCCTTTGCGAGCGCCGGCGGCGTGTTCGAAACGCTCCGCCCCGTCCTCGCGCGGATCGCGCTCTTCATCGTGGGCGTCGTCGCGCTGGTGCTCGCCTTGGCGGTCGCGACGGTGTATCTGCTGCTCCGTCGTCGCCGGAGGCCGGAGATCGTGGCGCCCTCGGTGCCGGTGCCGCTCCAACCCGAACCGGGGCCGACGCAGACGCGCAACGAACGCCTGCGCGATGCGGCGCTCGTACTGCGGGCGGAACAGACGCGCTCCGTCGTACGTTCGGTACGCGTGGCCGTTCGCGCGCTCGTTGGAGCATCGGCGCACGAGACGCTCGCCGACGTACTCGCGCGCCTGCCGGATTTCGATCTCGATCTCGTTCCGCTTCTCCGCGCGCTCGAGCGCGCGGCGTTTACCACCGATGAGGATCTACCGAGCGCCATTCAATCGTGCATTCGAGCGTTTGCGGAGGTGAGGGAATGACTGCGACTCCACAGGATGTTGAAAGAGCGCTCAAGGCGAGCATCGTCGGGCAAGATGCGGCGATCGAAGGGCTTTTATTGGCGGCGATCGCCGATGGACACGCGTTGTTGGAGGGACCGCCGGGAATCGCCAAGACGCTCGCCTGTCGCGCGCTTGCAGCCTCGTTGGATGCAACCTTCAAACGCATTCAATTCACCCCCGACCTCTTGCCGGCCGATATCGTCGGGACGCGCATCTTCGATCAGCAGAGCGCGCGTTTCGACACCGTTCTCGGGCCGATCGTCGCCAATATCGTCTTGGCCGACGAGATCAATCGCGCTCCGGCAAAGGTGCAGAGCGCGCTGCTTGAGGCAATGCAAGAACGGCAAGTAACGATTGGGCCGGAGAGCCACGCGCTCCCCGATCCGTTCATCGTTCTCGCAACGATGAATCCGCTCGATAACGACGGAACCTACGCGCTACCGCTGGCGCAGATGGATCGATTTCTGCTCAAGATCGATCTCGGCTATCCGAACGTCGAAGAAGAACTCGAAATCATCGAGCGCTATGCATTCGCCCAGACGCCGCTTCCGCAAACCGTTGCTGCGCTCGAGGATGTTCGCCGGTGGCGCGCGCAGGCGCGAGCGATTCACGTCGATCGGAAACTGCATCGCTACATCGTCGAACTCGTCGCCGCGACCCGACAGCCTTCGCCCTACGTTCTCGGAGGTGCGAGTCCGCGCGCGAGCCTCGCGCTGGTGAATTGCGCGCGCGCGCGCGCGCTCTTGCACGGACGCGATTACGTCGAACCCGACGATATCCGCAGCGTCGCGCCCGCGGTACTCCGCCATCGCATCGCCTTTACTCATCGTCTCGTACTCGAAGGGCTCTCGCCGTCATCGTGGATCGATCGCGCGATCCTCGGCGTGCCGGTTCCATGACGCTCCGCGAGGCGCTCTTGCGCGGTCGCAATCGCCCGCGCATCTTTGGGGAAGGTTCGCCGACGACGCTGCGCGGCGACGGATACGAGTTCGTGCAGTTGCGTGGATATATCGCCGGCGACGATACCCGACGTATCGACTGGGCGGCGACGGCGCGTACCGGAGCGCTGCAAACGCGGGTCATGCTCGAGGATATCGCGCTCGTCTTCGCTGCGATCAGCGATCCATCGCTCTCGATGTCGCTGGGGCGCCGACGGGCGCTCGTCGATGCCGCTGACGATGCCGTCGCGGCGTGGTTCGCTGCGAGCGCGGGTGAGGATCGCGCGCTGGCGATTCTTCCGCAGGGGCCGGTGCCCGAACGCGCGCGGGCCGGGCGCGACGGCGCACGGTTGGCACGCGAGGCGCTTCGCCGACAACCGGAGGGTGATTTCGATCTCCATGCAGCGCTAGCGATCGCGCGCGCGGTGCTTCCGCGCGGTGCCGCACTCTTGGTCGCCACCGATGCCTCGGCGGCGGAGCGTTGCGACGACGAGATGCTCGGCGAAGCGGCGCGAACCTTCGATACGACGCTCGCGCTTGCACGCGACCCATGGCAAGAGGATCTCCCGCTCGTCGGTCTCAATCGACTCGTCGATGCCGAGAGCGGTGAATCGTACGTGCGTTGGTTCGGGAGGCGCGAACGCGAGACGTATCGACGCGCGAGCATCGAACGAGAGGAACGTTTGCAGCAGCGATTTCGTCGGCTTGGTTGGCGGATCGGCCTCTTCGAAGAACGCGATGGCGCAGCCGCGCTTGCAGAGGCATTCGGGATCGCGCGCGGAGCGCTGCCGTGAGCTTCGCCGCACCGGCCTATCTCGTCGTTGCTGCAGCGCTCGTTGCGTTGGGGATATGGTCGCTGCGACGCGTGACGCGCATGCGCGATGCACGCGAGCGCGCGTTCTCCGATCTCGCGTTTTTGCGCCGCTCGCTCGGCGGGCGCGATATCGTCGGCGCGCTGCTACGAGCCGGATGGATCGCCGGAGTGGCGCTTGTGGGGCTCGCGCTCGCGCGCCCGCACATCACCCTGCCGGAGCCGATCCACGACGGTGCCGTCGTTCTCTGCATCGATACCTCGGGTTCGATGGCTTCGACCGATATCGTACCGACACGTGCGCTCGCAGCGCGCGCGGCGGCGAAGAAATTTATCGAAGCGATGTCCAGCGGTGAACGCGTCGCTATCGTCGCGTTCTCCGGCGCCGCTTCGCTCGTCCAGGGATTGACTGCGCGGCACGCCGTCGCCATCGCCGCGCTCGACACGCTGCCCGCGCCGAACGGGCCGACGGCGATCGGCGATGCAATGGCGCTCGCCGGCACGTTGCTGGGCAATCACGGGCCGCGTACCGTCGTCGTCGTCACCGACGGCGTCAATAATACCGGCGTCGATCCCTTCGCTGCGGCATCATCGCTCGGCGCACGCGGTATCGTCGTCGATACCGTCGGCATCGGCACGAACTCCGGTGCGTTGATTCCGGGAACGAGCGAGGCTGCGGGCATCGATACCACGGCGCTGCGCTCGTACGCCCGTGCGGGCGGGGGGCGATTCGTGCGCGTCGAGAATGCATCGGCGTTGAGCGGAGCGTTGGGAGCGCTAGGGCGAATTACGGCATTTCGTCCCACGAGCGTCGACTTCTCTCTGGCGAGCGCGTTCTGCGGCGCGTTGCTGCTCGCACTCTGTGCATTCGTTGCCGTTGGATTTGGAAGGATATCGTGAAAGAGCTCTCTTCGAGCCGAACATCGTACGAACGCGGCGAGTTAGTCGAAAGCGATCTCGGCGCCGATCCGATCCTCGCGCTGACGCGTTGGCTCGATGAAGCATACGCCGTTCCCGAGCGTGTTGCCGAACCGAATGCCATGGCGCTCGCGACGGTCGCTGCAGATGGACAGCCGAGCGTGCGTATCGTCCTCTTGCGTGGACTCGACCGGCGCGGTCTACGATTCTTTACGTCGTACGATAGCCGGAAGGGGCGCGAGCTGATCGCGCGACCCCTTGCGGCGGCGAGTTTTTGGTGGGCGGCGTTGGAACGGCAGGTGCGCGTGGAGGGGGAGGTCCAGCGCATCGACGAGGATGAGTCCGACCTCTATTTCGCCTCGCGGCCGCGCGGCCATCGGCTCGCCGCATGGGCCTCCGAGCAGAGCGAGCCGGTGGAATCGCGCGCCGTGCTCGACGAGCGCATGGCGCATTTCGAGGAGCGCTTCGCCGGCGAAGAGATCGAACGGCCGCACTCCTGGGGAGGCTTTCTCATCGTCCCGCGATCGATCGAGTTCTGGCAGGGGCGCGCAAATCGCATGCACGACCGGCTACTCTACCGCCGGGAGCGCGAAGAATGGGTGCGCGTGCGCCTACAGCCGTAGGTTCCTTTCGCACTTTTCCAGGACTCTCGCCGCTCCGAAGCCAATCGGCTGACCCTAGTGTGCTGAACCGAAATTGCCGTATCATGCCCAGCGGAATCTTTCCGCCGGCGCGTCGTTGCTTGTCGCTTGCAACGCTACGGCGTCGCTCCCTCCTCGCTCCGCTGAAGGTTCGGTAGGGGCGCATGCAGCGGAATATTCTCGTCATCGGCTCGGGGCCGATCGTCATCGGTCAGGCGGCGGAGTTCGATTACGCAGGGGTTCAGGCATGTCGCGCGTTGCGCGAAGAAGGGCACCGCGTCGTCCTCGTCAACTCGAATCCGGCAACGATCATGACCGACCCGGAGATTGCCGACGCGGTCTATCTCGAGCCGCTGACGCTCGAATCGGTGAGCGCGGTGATCGAACTCGAGCGCCCCGACGCGCTGCTGCCGACGCTCGGCGGGCAGACCGGCCTCAATCTTGCCGTCGCGCTCGACGATGCGGGCGTCCTGAAAAAGTTCGGAGTGCAGCTGCTCGGTACGCCGATTGCGACAATTAAACTCGCCGAAGATCGCGAGCTCTTCAAAGAAAAGATGATCGAGATCGGCGAGCCCGTCGCGCGCAGCGTCGTCGTGACCGAGATCGAACAGGGCATTGCCTTTGCTGCAGAGGCGGGCTATCCGCTCGTCGTGCGCCCGGCCTACACGCTTGGCGGCACCGGCGGCGGAATCGTTCGCGACGAGCGTGAGTTGCGCGAAACACTTGCGTCGGGACTCGCCGCAAGCATGATCCATCAGGTGCTGCTCGAGGTCTCGTTGCTCGGTTGGAAAGAGATCGAGTATGAAGTGCTGCGCGATGCCGCCGACGATTGCATCATTGTTTGCAACATGGAGAACTTCGACCCGGTCGGCGTTCATACCGGCGATTCCATCGTCATCGCTCCCTCGCAGACGCTCTCCGATCTTGAATACCAGATGCTGCGGACGTCGAGCCTCAATGTTATCCGCGCCCTCGACGTACAAGGTGGGTGCAACATTCAGTTTGCGCTGCATCCGACGAGCAGTGAATATGCGATTATCGAAGTGAATCCACGCGTCTCGCGTTCGTCGGCGTTGGCGAGTAAAGCGACCGGATATCCGATCGCGAAAATTTCGACTCGCATCGCGCTGGGTCAACGGCTCGAAGCGATTCCCAATCCGGTCACCGGTATTACGAAGGCGGCGTACGAGCCGACGCTCGATTACGTCGTCGTGAAATTCCCGCGCTGGCCGTTCGATAAGTTTCCGCTCGCCGACACGTTGCTGGGTACCCAGATGAAATCGACGGGTGAAGCGATGGGTATCGGGCGCACCTTTGCCGCCGGACTCCTCAAAGCGATTCGTGGGCTCGATATCGGTCGCGAGAGTCTCACCGGCGGCGCGATGCGCGAATGGAGCGACGACCAATTGATCGCCGTGGTTGCCAGCCCGACGCACGAACGACTCTTTGCCGTCGCCGAACTCTTCCGACGTAGCACCGATCGCAGCGCCTGCGTCGAGCGTTTGCACGAAGCGAGCGCCATCGATCGCTTCTGGCTCGATGAAGTCGCCGATCTCGTCGCGCTCGAACGTCGTCTGCACGAACGGCACGAACCGGCCGATATCGAACGCGCCTTTCTCAGCGGGTACTCATCGCAGGGAATTCGCGCGCTGACCGGAGCCGCCGAACGTCCCGCCGCGCCCGCTGCCTCGTTCCGCATGGTCGATACGGCGGCGGCGGAGTTTCCCGCCCGCTCGCCCTATTACTATCTTTCGCGCGGTGAGAGCGACGAAATGCGCACGCCAACGCGCGAAGCGGTCGTCGTCGTCGGAAGCGGCCCGATTCGCATCGGCCAGGGGATCGAATTCGATTATAGTTGCGTGCACGCCGCCTGGGCGCTTCGCGATGCCGGGCTCGCTCCCGTCGTCGTCAACAATAATCCTGAGACCGTCTCGACGGATTTCGATATCTCCGACGCGCTGATTTTCGAACCGCCGGGAGCCGATGAAGTGGAGGCCGCGTATCGCTCCACCGCAGCGCGCGGAGTGATGCTTGCCTTCGGTGGACAGACCGCGATATCGCTCGCCGCCGAACTCACCGAGCGCGGCGTCCCAATCGTCGGTAGCAATCGCGCGACGTTGGATATGGCCGAGGATCGCGAACAATTCGACGCCGCACTCGCGCGCCTCGGTGTCGCCCGGCCCGAAGGCCGCGCCGCCAGAAGTTTTCGTCAGGCACGTGCGATCGCGCGCGAACTCGGTTTCCCCGTCCTGGTGCGCCCATCGTTCGTTCTCGGCGGCCGCGCGATGGAGATCGTTTATAACGAAGGGCAACTCGCGTCCTACGTGGAGTCGGCGCCTGCGATCGCCGCGGACGCGCCCTTACTCGTCGATCGCTATCTCGAGGGACGCGAGGTCGAACTCGATGCCGTCTTCGACGGTGAAGATATTCTCATTCCCGGTATTTTCGAACATATCGAGCGTGCCGGCATTCACTCCGGCGACTCGATCTCGGTCTATCCGGCTCCATCGCTCGATGCGACGATGGAGGCGCATATCACCGATGTGACGCTGGCGATCGCGCGCGAACTCGGCGTGCGCGGTTCGATCAACATTCAATTCGTGATTCATCAAGGCAAGCTCTACATCATCGAAGCGAATCCGCGTGCTTCGAGGACGGTGCCGATCATTCAAAAGGCGACGGGAATCAATTTGACGGCGGCGGCGACCCGGATCGCCTTGGGGGCTCGACTCGCCGACCTTCCCTATGGAACGGGGCTGCGCCCGCGCTCGCCCTTCACGGTCGTCAAAGTTCCGGTCTTCTCGTTTGCGAAGATGCGCGGTGTCGAAACGATTCTCGGCCCGGAGATGAAATCGACCGGTGAGGTGCTCGGGATCGACGCAAACTTTGCCGGAGCGTTGCGCAAAGGATTTCTCGGTGCCGGGATCGCGCTGCCGGAGCGAGGAGGCCGCATCCTCGTCTCGATCGCCGACGAAGAGAAGGAGCGCGCGGTACCGATCATGCGGCGCTACGCCGATCTCGGCCATCGCGTGATCGCGACCGATGGTACCCAGCGCGTGCTTGCCGCGGCGGGTATCGCCTGCGAGCGAATCAACAAAATTGCCGAGGGTAGCCCGCACGTTCTCGACGCGATCTCCTCGCGGAGCGTCGATCTCGTCATCAACGACGCCAAGGGCGCGCGGGAGGTCTCCGATGCATACAAGATTCGGCGCGGTTCGGTCGAAGCCAATATAGCGTGTCTGACCAGTCTCGATACCGCCCGAGCTCTGGCGGAGGCCCTCGCAAATACGGCGGGGCCGCCGCGCAGTCTCCATCGATATCTGGAGTCGATCGCGGCGACGCGGTAGCCGAAAGACCGGCGGGCATCGTTGTGCTCGGCGGCAACAGCAGCACGCTCGCCTTTACCAACAGCTTGCTTCCTGAGGGGCGGACGATCGTGGCCCGCCTCGTGCCGGTTGCCGTCACGCCGATCGACACCGCGGTCGGCGATACGTGGCAGAGCGTCGGCATCGCCCCCGACGATCTCTTGCACTGGATCGACCGCACCTTTCCGGCCGAAGACGAGAGCGCATTCGTCGCGCAGTTGCACGATCTCGATCTCCTGGCGCGTGTCGGCTGGAGCGCGCCGCTTCCGGCGAACCTGCACGAAGCCGAGCTCATCAACGTCGACGATCTGCCGCCCGACGTCGTCGAAGCGATCGAGAGCGGTCCCGTTCCGATCGTTCCCTGTGCGCTCTGTCGGCGGCTTTGCGTGCGCGGTGATTTCCGTTGGGGCGAGCGCGAACTCTGCGCGTGGGATTATCACCATCAGGTCTTCGGGCGTCGTGGCCCGTGGCGCAACGGCGCCTACGACGAGCGCCACTACGAAACGCTGCCCCGCTGCGGCTTCGTCGCACCGTCGCTTCTCGAAGAATTGGGAGTCGAGATCCTCGCCTCGTTCTACGACTGCGAGGAAGCGCTCGTGCGCTCGTTGATCGGAGAGATCCTCGATGCGAGTCGCGAGCGTTCGCATATCGCGGTGCGCGTCGACTCCGGATTCGTCGTTTTGCGCGAGCGCGAGTGAACCAACGTTCGCTTGCGCGCATCTCCGCGCTCTTTACGGTGCTTTTTCTCGTACTCGCCGCGCGCTTCGCGTGGCTACAACTCGTTGCAGCACCGCAAATTTCTGCGAATCGTTCGAATCCGCGCCGTTCCTTTATCGCTCGCGATCGCGGGCGGATCCTCGCCGCCGACGGGAGTGTTTTGGCGGCGACCGATGGTACGCGGCGCGTCTACCCGATGGGATCGGCGTTGGCGCAGGTCGTCGGCTACGCATCGCGGCGCTACGGAACCGCCGGGCTCGAGCGCGCCTACGATGAGCTCCTCGCCGCGCCCTCGCTTTCGGCGAATCCGCTCCAACAGATCCGGCACTTTGTCGATTCGTTCCGGCGCTTCGCGCCGCAGTCGGGTGACGACTTAATTACCACGATCGAGCCGAAAATCGAGCGGCGACTCGCCGACCTGCTCGCCCGCCATGCACGCGCGGCGGGCATCGTGCTCGACCCGCGCACCGGCGCCGTTCTTGCCATCGCAAGTACCCCCAGTTTCGACCCGAATACGATGGGGAAAACCTTTGCCCGCGCGCTGCATGCGAAGGATAGCCCGCTGCTCGATCGTGCGCTCGAAGGTCTCTATCCGCCGGGATCGACGTTTAAAATGCTGACCGCCTCGGCGGCAGTCGATAGCGGCCGTGTCGGAATGCACGATGTTTTTCAAGACCCCGGATATCTGATGATCGGTAAGGCGCGTCTCCACGACAACGATTACGAAGCGACCGGAGCGGGGACGATCGTCAAAGCCTTTGCGCTCTCCAGCAATGTCGACTTCGCGCAGATCGTCCTGCGTACCGGAAGCGCGACATTCTATCGCTATCTGCGGCGCTTCGGTGTCGGCGGGTCGCTCGATTTTCAACTGCCGACGGCGCGCGCGTTTGTTCCCGCGGAATCGCATATTTGGGCCGGCGAGCTCGCGCAAATGGGTTTCGGGCAGGGTGCGCTGCTGGTGACGCCGATGCAGATTGCGACGATCGCGGCGACGATTGCAAACGGCGGCGTCGAGGAGCGGCCATTCATCGTGCGCGCGATCGCGCGTCATGGAAAGATTCTCACGCGTACCCCGGTCGGGCCCCTCGGTAGCCCGGTATCGGCGCAGACGGCGGCGAAGGTTACGAAAATGATGGAAGCCGTCGTCGCTTGGGGCACCGGAACGAGCGCGCAGATACCGGGCGTGACCGTCGCCGGAAAGACGGGGACGGCCACGAACCCGCATGGCGCGCCGGATTCCTGGTTCGTCTGTTTCGCCCCGGCAGAGGCGCCGCGCGTCGTCGTTGCGATCGTCGTCGAGAATGCCGGGTACGGCGCCGCGGTCGCAGCGCCGATTGCTCGCGAGGTACTCGCGCGCTCGCTGACGGTGATTACGAAGTGATCGAACAGTCGACGATCGCCGGTCGATATCGGCTCGAAGAACGGATCGGCGAGGGCGGGATGGCCGTCGTCTATTCCGGTACCGATACGCTGCTGCGACGCCGCGTTGCGATAAAAGTGTTGCGCGAGCAATACGCCTCCGATCAGGAGTTCGTGCGTCGTTTCTATCAGGAGGCGGAATCGGTCGGCCGTCTCTCGCACCCCAACGTCGTCAATACGCACGACGTCGGTCACGAAGACGGAATCTATTACATCGTCATGGAGTTCGTCGACGGCTGCTCGCTGGCGGATATCATCAACACCGAAGGGCCGCTTCCCGAACCGGTGGCGATCGATTACGCCGCACAGGTCTGTCAAGGCCTCGCCTATGCGCACCGTCAAGGATTGCTGCATCGCGATATCAAGCCCGCGAACATTCTCGTCGGGAAAGATGACGTCGTCAAACTCTCCGATTTCGGGATCGCGCGAGCGTTCTCGGAGCAAACGATGGCGACGACGCGGCCGGGATTGGTGATGGGAAGCGTCTATTATCTCTCGCCGGAACAGGCGCAGAGCCGCGAACTCACTCCGGCCTCCGATCTCTATAGCGTCGGCATCGTGCTCTATCAAATGCTGCTCGGCGAATTGCCCTATACCGCCGATTCTCCGGTCGCGGTCGCGATCAAACATATCGGCGATCCCGTTCCGGTCATTCCCCCCGAGCGAGGCGTGAGCCCGGCGCTCGCAGCGATCGTGAACAAGCTGTTGCAGAAGGAAGCCGGCCATAGGTTCCCCTCCGCGAGCGATCTCGCGCGCGCACTTCGCGAGGCGCGCGAGCGTCCGAACGTCGCCGCTTTTGCGACCTCCGACGATGCACCGGCGACCTTGCGGAGCCCGCTTCCGCCGCGGCGCTCGCCGTTACCGGATCGACGCAACATCGACGTGCCGCGTCGCAATACCGTTACGCGCGGTAATGCGGCGACGATTCCGCTTTTTATCGTGCTCGCAATCGTCGCTGCGATCGCCGGCTTTGCGATCTTCGGAGAGTTCGGGGGGAGCGTCGGTGGTCGCGTCACGCTCGCGGATTTCCGCAATATGAGCGTCGCGCAAGCGCAAGCAACGATCGTCGCCGACGGGCTTCAGGTGCGTTTTCTGCAGAGCCCGAGCAACCACGTTCCGGCGGATCGAGTGATCCGGCAAAATCCGCCGCCGGGTTCGTTGGTGCAGAAAAACTCGCTGGTCGAACTCATCGTGAGCAATGGTCTGCCGCTCGTCGGGCTTCCCGACGTGCGTGGATTTCTCGCCGGTGATGCACAGCGCAGCCTGACCGAACAAGGATTCCACGTGCGCATCGACCGGCGTTACGATGCGGCGGCGAAGGAGAGCGTGATCGGGCAGCAGCCCGCTCCGGGCTCGAAGGCGCGCGCGCATTCGCTCGTCGTGCTGATCGTATCGAACGGACCCAAACCGATCGACGTTCCGAATCTCGTCGGACTCGATCTCTCGGCTGCGCAGCAGTTGGTTGCGCGCTTAGGGCTCTCGCTCGACGTCATCCAGCAGAGCCCGATTCCCGGTGTCGCTGCGGGAACGATCGCCTCGCAGGATCTCGTTCCCGGGCAGTCGATCGCGCAGCGAGCGACGCTGCACGTCGTCGTCAGCACGGGGGCAGGCAATGTCGGGCCGCCGGTCGTCGTTCCAAATCTCGTCGGCATCGGTGCCGATGCAGCGCGCACGCAACTCGCAGCGCTTGGGCTTTTGGTGACGCTCTCGTATAGCGTCGATCCCAGTGCAAGCGGCACCGTCTTGGCGCAGCAGCCGGCTGCTTCAAGCTCTACATCGCCGGGCTCGAGTATCGCGCTCACCATCGCCGTGCCGGGGGAGGTTCCCGATACCGAAGGGATGACGGTGGAGCAAGCGCGCAAAACGCTCGAAGATGCGGGATACCATATCGGTTCGATCCGTTACACGACGACGGAGGGCGCGGACGGCAACGTCGTGCATACCGAACCGCTCGTCGGCACGACGCTCGCGCCGGGCGCGGATGTGACGCTGATCGTCAACGGAAAGTCATGAGAATTCTCGGCATCGATCCGGCATTGCGCGTTACCGGCTATGGGGCGATCGCGGTCAGCGGCGAGCGCGTCACGTTGATCGAAGCGGGGACGATTGCGCCGCGCGTCCAGGATACGCTCGAGATTCGGCTCGCGCGTTTGCATGAAGGAATCACCGACGCGATTCGGCAGACCGCTCCGACGCATATCGTCATTGAGGAGCTCTATACGACCTACCGCAATCCCTCGACGGCGATTCTGATGGGACATGCGCGCGGCGTCCTCTGCTTGGCCGGTGCGCAGGCGGGCATTCCGGTCGCGACGCTCGGGCACTCGTACGTGAAACGCGCCTTGGTCGGCTCGGGGAGCGCACGCAAGGAACAGGTCAACGCGATGGTCGTGCGGCTCTTACATCTTCGACGCGCTCCCGAACCAAACGACGTCTCCGATGCACTCGCGCTCGCGCTGGCGTTCGCGCGTCGGTCGACGCGGCGCGAACTGCCGCTCGGCGAGCATTAGGGGGCAAGGGATGTTTTCGCGGATCGAAGGGCGCTTGATCGAGCGCGAGGGCGAACGGGTGATGCTCGATGTCGGCGGGCTCGGCTACGAGATTTTCGTTCCGCCATGCGTCGCCGAGAAATTGCCGACCGAGACGGGTACACCCGTGCGCCTCGAAATCTATTCGGTGCTTTCGTTGGAACAGAAGAGCGGGCGATTTTCGTACTACGGTTTCTCGAACGCCGTCGAACGCGCGTTTTTCGAAGCGCTGCTCGGCGTCTCGTCGATCGGCCCGCGTTCGGCGGTTCGCGCGTTCTCGGTTCCGATGAATCGTATCGCCGCCGCAATCGAACGCGGCGACCATACCTTTCTCAAAACGCTGCCGGGAATCGGACAGCAGAAGGCACGCGATATCGTGGCGAAGTTGCAGGGGAAGGTCGCGCGATTCTTGTTGATCCAGGAAGCGCCGGAGAGCACACCCAAGCAGATGCCGGATTTTGCCGACGAGGCACTCGCGGTGCTGCTGCAACTCGAGTATCGACGCCCGGAGGCGGAGAAGATGCTGCGCGACGTCCTCGCGGCGCGCCCCGAGATTACCGATGCCGAGCAGCTTCTTGCTGCGATCTACGAACGGCGCAATGAAGCGAAGGCGGCGACACGATGAGCGAGGATGCGCGCAAACGCCTCATGGGCCCCGAGGATGTCGAAGCGGTCGACGAGCCCGCGCGCCTTCTCGATCCCGACGCCGCGCTCGAAGATGAAGTGATTGGAGCGGGGCTGCGCCCGCGCCGTTTCGACGAATATGTCGGTCAAGAACAGGTTGTTGAGAATCTTCGCATCGCGATCGATGCCGCGCAGCGTCGCGACGAACCGCTCGAACACGTGCTTTTCTACGGGCCGCCGGGGCTCGGAAAGACAACGCTCGCCGCGCTGATCGCTCGCGAGATGTGTGCAAGCATTCGCCCGACAAGCGGCCCGACGCTCGATAAACCGAAGGATCTCGTCGGCGTGCTCACTTCGCTCGAACACGGCGACGTGCTCTTTATCGACGAGATGCATCGGCTCGGGCGCGTCGTCGAAGAGTTCCTCTATCCGGCGATGGAGGATTTTCAGATCGATTTTATCGTCGATCGTGGTGCGTACGCGCGAACGCTGAAGTTGCCGCTCAAGCGATTCACGCTCGTCGGAGCGACGACGCGCGCGGGGATGCTCTCGGCGCCGTTGCGCGATCGCTTCGGTATCGTCCATCATCTCGATTACTACGAAGTCGCCGACCTCGAACGCATCGTTGCGCGTTCTGCCTCGATCTTCGAGGTCCCGATCGATAGCGAAGGCTGCGCGGCGATCGCCGCGCGTAGCCGCGGTACACCGCGCATCGCGAACCGCCTGCTGCGGCGCGTACGCGATTATGCACAGGTGCGCGGTGACGGACGGATCACCGCCGAACTCGCGCTCGATGCACTCGCGCGCGAAGGGGTTGACGCGAGCGGTCTCGACCGCCTCGACCGTGCCTTTCTCCGCGCTCTCGTCGAACAGTATCGCGGCGGGCCGGCCGGCATCGCCGCGATCGCGGCGACTCTGAACGAAGATGCGGAGACGCTTGAAGATGTCGTCGAGCCGTTCTTGCTCAAGAGCGGGTATATCGTTCGCACTGCTGCGGGACGGAAGGCGACGGAGCTTGGGCGCGCGGCGATCGGCGCTTCGGAGGCCGACGGATCGCGACAACAGCGATTGCTATGAAGCTTGCACGGCGGGCATTTCTCGGCGGCGTTGCCGCCGTCGCGCTCGGAGGGCGGCTCGCCGCACAGACGATCGGTGACGGCGGAGATCGCTCGCAAGCATTACGCGTGCTCTTAGGTCGGGGGAGGGTCGAGCCACTCGCCGGAGGCTTCCTCTTCAATGGGAATCGCTATCGCGGCAGCTACCAGATTCTTGCCGACGGTCGCGTCGTCAACGTGGTCGATTTCGACGACTACCTCTCGAGCGTCGTCCCGTCGGAGATGACCGCAAGTTGGCCGCTTGCCGCCTTGGAGGCGCAGGCGATCTGCTCGCGCGGGTTTATTCTCGCGCGCAGCAATCCGAATCGACCCTACGATGTCGTTCCCTCGGAACTCGCGCAAGTCTATCGCGGCGTCGCGAGCGAACATCCGGCATCGACGGCGGCGGTGCGTGCCACCTCCGGCTTAGTGTTGCGGTTCGAGCGCGGATTCGCACAGATCGAATACTCGTCGTGCTGCGGTGGGTATAGCGAGTCCTCCGCCGATGCATGGGGCGCCGCGCCGATACCCTATCTGGTCGCGCATCCGTGCCCGTACTGTACCGCCTCGCCGAACTATCGATGGAAAGCCGATCTCTCCGGCGCTCATCTCGCTGCCGTTGCAGGGAGGATCGCGCCGCAGATCGGCACGCTTCAGAACGTCGGGTTGATCGATTTCGATCGGAGCGGGCGCGTGCGCTCGGCCGAGCTCTCGGGTACGGCTCGTACGGAGCGCATCTCGGCGATGCGTTTTCGCATCGACGTCGGGGCGCGTTTATTGCCGAGCCTGCTCGTGCGGCGTCAACAGGAACTCCCCCCCACGGGCACGCAGGCCTTCGCAGGGCTCCATATCGAAGGGAGAGGCCTGGGGCATGGAGTCGGTCTCTGTCAATGGGGCGCGCGAGGTTACGCTCTCGCCGGAGGCTCTGCGCAAGAGATCTTGAGCTTCTATTTCGTCGGAACCAGCATCGGACGAATCTGAGAACGAGGGTAATGACGGATCGAAAAGACCGCGCGGCGGCAACGAAAACCGATGAGAGCGATGCCGAAAACAAGCGATACGGTCTTCGATTGCGCAAATTTATCGACATCGTCGTCGAGGATCCGTTTTCGGCGATGCTCTTTCGTGGTGCGATTGCCGATATCTCGCCGACGGGAATGCGCGCGATGGTCGATCAGTATCTCCCCGTCGGTTCGAAATACACGATCACGATGAAGCGTAGCCCGTTTCTCCGCATGCGCGGTCAGGTTCGCTGGATCCGTCCATCGGCGAACGAAACCTTTCAGATCGGCGTCCAATTTGTAGAAGTTGCACCGGAGGACGCAAAAAGATTATCGACCTTCCTCGAGATCGAACAGCAGCGATTGACGAGCGGCTAACCGCCGCCTACGACTTTGCGCTACCGCGCGAGTCGGTCGCCCAGCATCCCGCAGCGCATCGGGACGAGAGTCGGCTCTTCGTGCTTTCGCAGCAGGGAGCCGAGCGCCATCGTCTCTTTCGCGACCTCGATCGGATCTTACGCCCCGACGACCTGCTCGTTCTCAACGAGACGGCGGTGATTCACGCGCGCCTTCACGGCCGGCTCGTCGGCGGAGGGAGCGCGGAGGTTTTACTGTTGCATCCGGTTGGTTCGTTGCGCTATGACGGCACCGCACGCCGCTGGTACGTACTCGCGCGCCCCGGGCGTCGCATGCGCGAAGGCGACCGGGTGAGTTTCGGTGAGGAGGGGGAGGCCATCGTTCGCGCCACCCACGCCGATGGACGGCGCGAAGTGGAGTTTTTTTTCCGGGCGCCGTTCGAAGAGACAATCGAACGGATCGGTCGGATGCCGTTGCCGCCGTACATTCATAGCGATGCCGAGGAAGATCAAGAGCGCTACCAGAGCGTGTTTGCCCGCGTTCCCGGCAGCGTTGCGGCGCCGACCGCTTCGCTGCATTTCTCGCCCGAACTTCTCGCACGGATCGACGAACGTGGAATCGAGCGGGCAACGCTCGTGCTCGATATCGGGTTGGGGACCTTTCGCCCGATCGCAAGCGAACGAATCGACGAGCACGAGATGCACGAGGAACGCTACGAGATACCGGCCGCCACGGTGGCGGCGATCGCAGCAGCGAAACGAGCGGGACGAAGAATCGTCGCGGTCGGCACGACGGTTTTGCGCGCGCTCGAGGGTTGCGCGCTCGAATCCGGCGGGCTCGTCGCCGGGGAGGGTGCGACCGCATGCTTTATTCGTCCGGGATTTGAGTTTCGCATCGTCGATGCGCTGATCACCAACTTTCATCTTCCGCGCTCTTCGCTTTTCGTTCTCGTCAGCGCATTTTGCGGTCGCGAGCGGATGCTTGCAGCATATAGCGAAGCGGTCGAACGTTCGTATCGATTTTTTTCCTTCGGCGACGCGATGTTTTTGGAGCGTACCGCGCAGTGAAATACGTCGGATTCGATGCCCCCGGCGATCCGTCGGTTTTGCGCGTTCTCGAAGCTCCGGCGCCGCTGCCGAGAGCGGGCGAGGTGCAGATCGCCGTTGAGGCCGCGGGAGTCAGCCGCGCCGATGCGCTCGGGCGGCGCGGCCTCTATCCGCCGCCACCCGGACACAGCCCGATTCTCGGCTTAGAGGTCGCCGGGAAAATCTCGCAGGTTGGAAACGGGGTCGAACAATGGCGCGTCGGCGATCGCGTCTGCGCGCTCTGCAATGGCGGCGGCTACGCCGAGTTCGCGTGCGTTCCCGCGGGTCACGTGCTGCCGTTGCCGGAAACCTGGTCGTTCGTCGAGGGCGCGACGCTTCCGGAGAACGCGTTTACCGCCTACGATAATCTCGTCAATCGAGCGGGGCTTGAACCCGGCGATACGCTGCTCGTTCACGGAGGAACCAGCGGTTTGGGAACGATGGCGATCGGCATCGCCCGTGCCTTGGGCGCGCGCGTGTTCATCACCGCCGGAAGCGATCGGAAATGCGCCAAAGCAATTCAACTCGGCGCTCATCGGGCGATTAATTATAAGACGACCGATTTCGTCGCTTCGGCGCTCGCTTACAGCAATGGCCGTGGTGTCGATATCATCCTCGATCTCGTCGGAGGAGAGTATGTTGCTCGCGATCTCGCCGCCCTTGCAACCGAAGGGCGTATTATCGTGCTCTCAACGATGGGAGGGAACGAGGTGCGGCTCGATCTTTCACTCCTCCTACGCAAGCGAGCACGAGTGATCGGTTCTTCCTTGCGTGGGCGGAGCGACGCAGAGAAAGCGCAGATTGCGCTCGATCTGCAACAAGCGATTTGGCCGCTTTTGGAAGCGCGCCGGCCGATTTCCCCGGTCATCGACTCCGTCTTTCCGTTCGCGCGGGCACAAGAGGCGCACGAGCGGTTGGAGTCATCGGAACATATTGGAAAAATTGTTTTAGTACCCGTCTAACGAAAAAAGCGTTAGACATCGTCGACGCAAAGAAAGGTCATTCGCATGCACGTCTATACACCGAAGAAGTGGGAACTCGCCGGACTCACCGGAATTTCCGATGATACGCTGAGCATTCACTTCGGTCTCTACGAAGGCTACGTGAAGAACACCAATCTGCTCGGCGAGCAGATCGCGGCGATGCGCGCCGCCGGCAAGAACGCCGGAGCCGATCCCGCCTATGCCGAGATCGTTCGTCGGCTAGGATTCGAATATAACGGCATGCGCCTGCACGAATATTATTTCGATAATCTTGCGAAAGGTGCGAGCGATCTGAGCGGCGGCGCGCTCTACAATGCCCTCGGCGAGAGTTTCGGGAGTTTCGAGGCGTGGAAGAAAGACTTTGCCGCAGTCGGCGGGATGCGCGGCATCGGCTGGGCGATCGCCTATTACGATCCGCACGCGAAAACGGTGAGCAATCATTGGATCGCCGAGCACGAGGTCGGGAACCCGGCCGGCTTCGTTCCGCTCGTCGTGATGGACGTTTGGGAACACGCATTCATTCGCGACTACAAACCCTCCGAGCGCGGAAAATACATCGAGTCGTTTTTCGCGAACCTCAACTGGAAGGCGTGCGAAGCGCGCCTTCGATAGCCTCCATCGCTGCGCGCGCGCGGTCGGGAACGCCGATCAGCGCGCGCGCATTGGTATAAAATACGAG
>DAIBFU010000008.1:0-28765 GCA_027422105.1 Vulcanimicrobiota bacterium
GACGTGCCCTCCGGCGCATCGGTGAGCGCGCCGGAGACGTGACATGCGATGCCGTCAGCCGGCGCGCAGCCGGGCAGGCGCCGCAGCACTCCGTGCCGTTCCATCGTCTCCCACACCGCCTCGGGGTCGAGCAGCGCATGCGACATCGCCGAACATTCGATATGCCAGCCCGGCCGCCCATCGCCGTAGGGTTCGAACGGCCAATGCGGTTCGCCGGGTTTTGCGAATTTCCAGAGCGCGAAATCGAGTGCTTCTTCTTTTGCCTCGTCGATCTCGATGCGTGCGCCGGCTTCGAGCTCGGCGATATTGCGATTGGAGAGCAGGCCGTAGCCGGCGAACTTTCCGACGCGGTAGTAGATACCGTCGCTCGCGACATAGGCGTAACCGCGCTCGATCAACGCAGAGATCGTTTCACGAATCTGCGGAATGAAGTCGGTCGCATAAGGCTCTTTGTCGGGTTCGCGCACGCCCAGCCGCGCCATCGACCGTTTGAACTCGGCATAATATCCGGCAACGATCTCGCGCCACGAGACGCCGAGCCGATGTGCGGCCTCAATGCTCCGATCGTCGATATCGGTGACGTTCTGCACGTAGGTGACCCGATATCCCGAGAACGCGAGATAGCGGCGTAAGAGATCGAAAAAGAGAAACGAACGCGCGTGCCCGAGATGCGCTTGCGCCGAGGGGGTTAACCCGCAGACATAGATTGAGATCTGCCCGTCGCGGCGCGGTTGAAACGTTTCGACCCGGCGGGTGCGCGTGTTATAGAGCTGCAGCGGCATCGTCGTTTCCTTGCGAGCGTTCGAGCGCCCGGAGGCGCCCCTCAAGTTGCGCTACATGTGTCTGCAGCTGTGCGATCTGCACCGCATCGGGATCCGGCATCACGACACGCGGAAGTTCGCCCTTGTCGCGTACCGGTTCGCCGTCGATAAAGACGATGCGTCCGGGTACACCGACGACCACGGCGTTGGCGGGAACGTCGCGAACGACGATCGAGCCGCCGCCGATCTTGCTATTCTCACCGACGGTAATCGCGCCGAGAACGGCGGCGTTGACGCCGACCACGACGTTTGCTGCAAGCGTCGGATGGCGCTTGCCGTGCGAAAGACTCGTGCCGCCGAGCGTGACACCCTGGTAGATCGTGCATCCATCGCCGACCTCTGCCGTCTCGCCGATGACGACGCCCATGCCGTGATCGATGAACACACCATTCCCAATGGTCGCCCCGGGATGGATTTCGATTCCCGTGAGAAAGCGAACGATGTGCGCGAACCAACGCGGAAGCAGCGGGATGCGCCAGCGATGCAAGACGTGAATGAAGCGATGCGCGAGAAGCGCGTGAAAACCGGGATACGAGAGGAGGACGTCGATCGGTCCGCGCACCGCGGGATCGCGCTCCAGCGGAGCGCGAAAATCCGCCGCTATTTTTTGCAGTAATCGCATCTATTCCGGACGCTTCCCATGAATCGGTTCGAAGGGCGACCCGTCGGGGCCGTACGCGATCGGCTCTAAACCGCGTCCGTGGAGAAGCCGCGCGTTGATCGCACCGATCCGGATCATGATCCGATCGTGGCCGAGCAATGGAAAGAGCAGCTCGAGCGGGACACCGTCGCGCAGCCCGGTAAGCGCCATGCGAACGCTGTCGACGGCATCTTCGGCAGCGAGGCCGAACTCCTCACCGATCGTCGGCAGATCGTGCGCGAGCGCGAGCCCACGCAACTCCGGTTGCGCGTCGACGTATTGCGCGACCGCATCGAGAAAGAACAGCACTTCACGCGAACGTAAGCGTTCGAGTTCGAGCGCCGGAACGATGCATGATTCCGCGCGCAGCGCAAGCACGAGCGGTCGCGCATCGTCGAGATCGGCGACGCGCTCGCCGTACGCTTCGAGAAAGGTCTCGATCCAACGATACGCCGCATCGGGAGCCGGGCTCTCCAAGAATCCCCACTCCTGCATCCGGCGCGCGAGCGCCGACACGTTCGGCTTCACGGCGCGATCTGTTCCACGGTCGCGACGGCATAGGCGGCTATCCCGGTACCGTCACCGGTGTACCCCATACCCTCGCTGCTTTTTGCTTTTACACTCACGGCACTTGCATCGACGCCGCATCGCGCGGCAAGGTTGCAGCGCATCTGCTCCGTGTACGCTGCGAGCCGCGGCCGCTCTACGACGATCGTCGCATCGATATTGCCGACCCGATAGCCGCGTTCGCGAACGAGCGCGACGCAGGCCGCCAATAATCCTAACGAATCCGCGCCCTTCCAGCGCTCGTCGCTATCGGGAAAATGCGCGCCCAGGTCGCCGAGGGCGAGCGAACCGAGCAGCGCGTCGGCGACCGCATGCGCGAGCGTATCGGCGTCGGAGTGCCCGAGCGCCCCGCGCTCGAAGGGAATCGCTACACCGCCGAGGATCAGGGATCGCCCCTCGACGAGCCGGTGAGCGTCAAAACCGTGCCCCACGCGCATCATCACGGACGCTCCGCATGCTGCATGCGCGCGGAAAGAATCGCTGCTGCGAGCTCGCGATCGGGCTGCTGCGTCACCTTCAAGTTTTCCGCCGTCGAAGGCACGACGGCGCAGAGGATGCCGCTCGCCTCCAACAACGCGATATCATCGGTCACCTCGATACCGGCCTGCAATGCACGTTCGTGCGCTGCCGCAAGGTCGGCATAGGTTGCGAATTGCGGCGTCTGTGCCGCCCACATATTTTCGCGAGGGAACGTCGCGCGAACCACCGTCGATCCTTCCTCTGTCTGTTTTAACGTATCGACGATGCGCGCTGCCAGCAACGCCGCTCGTCCCGGCGCAATCTCGCGCATCCCGGCAAGAATATCCTCCGTTCGCACGCAGGGTCGCGCGCCATCGTGAATGGCGACCGCATCGCAGCGCCCGCCGAGGGAGCGCAATCCGTTCCGGACGCTCTCCTGGCGCGTCGCTCCGCCGGCGACCAACGGCAGCAGCCGTTCGCCGAGGATCGGCCGTGCAACGCGTTCGACATCGTCGAAGACCTCCGGCGCCGTCACGACGGCGACGAGATCGAATGCGGCAACGGCGGCGAGCGCATCGAGCGACCACGCAAGCATCGGGCGCCCGGCGATCTCAATGAGTTGCTTGAACCCACCGAAACGCCGCCCTTCGCCCGCCGCGACGACTAACGCTGCCCAGCGCATCACTCCTCGCCCTCTTCGCCCTTCGGGCGAGCAAAGATCATCCGGCCGGTGACGGTTTGCAGAACGCTGGTCACGATGACGTCGAGTCGGTCGCCGAGATGACGTCGCCCGCGTTCGACGACGACCATCGTGCCATCGTCGAGATAGGCAACGCCTTGATGCGCCTCCTTCCCTTCGCGCACGACATGCACGCGCATCTCCTCACCTGGAAGCACGACGGGTTTGAGCGCCGCCGTTAACTCGTGCAGATTGAGCGTGAGGACATTCTCGACGCGCGCGACGCGCTGCAGGTTGTAATCGTTGGTGACGAGCTTCGCGCCGAACTCGCGCGCGTAGCGCACGAGTTTTGCATCGACGTTCCCGGGGGCAAGCTCGGGATAATCGCGATCGACGACTTCAAGACCCGCGACTTCCTGCAGACGTCCAAGGACATCGAGGCCGCGACGACCGCGTGCGCGCTTGAGCGCATCGGACGAATCGGCGATCTGTTGAAGCTCGCGCAAGACGAACCGCGGCAGCACGAACGGCCCTTCAAGAAAGCCGCTTTTGATCGCTTCAACGATGCGTCCGTCGACGATGACTGAGGTATCGAGGACCTTCGGTGAGAGCCCCGAGACCAGTGAGGGCGGGAGCGGGATGATCCGTAATTTCGCACCGATGCGCGCACCGAGGTAGGCGATGAACATCGCGACGATGAGATAGAGCAGAATCGCAATGAGACTTCCCGTCTTCCCGGCGACCCCGACGAATTCGAAGAAGATGCTTTTCGTCAGATAGGCGATCACCAACCCGACGATGAGCCCCGCGGCTCCACCGACGAGTTCGGAGGGCGCGAGTCGCTCGACGGAGCGTTCGACCGCGCGCGCTTCTTCTTCAAAGAGCGACTGCGCGACCGGCGCAAGAAAAATTCCCAGAACCGCACCGCCGACCGAGGCGCCGATATCCAAGAGAATCTGCACCCCCGAACCCGCGGTGTGGAAGGTGAGGATACGTAGATACGCCTCTTGCCCGACGAGAAATCCGGCAACGGCAAAAAGAATCGCGAAAATCGCGCGAAGCAGCGTCGAGGAGAGAGTCGTCGTTTTCACTCGAGCGTCACAAAGGCCCCACAAACGGTATTGGCGAGCAGTCGGCCACGCCGCGTTAAACGGAGATGCTCGTCGCTGCGTTCCAACACTCCGGCCTCGATAAACTCGGCGATGGTGGAGGCATACGTGACGAGCGGATCGATGCCGTATCGTTGATTAAAGGCCGAAGCATCGACCCCTTGTGCGGTTCGCAGCCCCAGCATCATCGCCTCGCCGAGCCGAGCGAGCCCTTCGAGACGTTCCCGCTCGCGCGGCACCGGCGCCCCTCGTTCGATTGCCTCCATATATTCGGCGAGGAGCCGGGTTGCGGTACTCCGCTCGCCCTCGAGATAGGACGCCGCCCCGACACCGAGCCCGAGGTAGCTTCCGTTCTTCCAATAGTTCGCGTTATGACGGCTTTGATGCCCCGGCCGCGCAAAATTACTGATCTCGTACTGTTCGAAGCCCGCCGCAGCCAACCGATCCATCGCGATCTCGTAGAGTCGCGCTTCGAGATCCTCGTCGGCGAAGCGCTCGGGAGCACCCGCATAGAGACGCGCGAAGCGCGTTCCGGGTTCGATGGTGAGGCCGTAGGTCGAACAATGCTCGACGCCGAGTGCGATTGCAGCATCGAGCGATTCGATCCAGTCGGCTTCGCGCTGGCCGGGAAGCGCAAAGATCAGATCGACCGAGATCGAGCGGATACCAGCGGCTCGTGCATCGCGCACGCATCGCTCGACATCGGCGTTGGAGTGGCGACGGCCGAGCGCTCGCGATTCCTCTTCGCGAAAGGATTGCACGCCGACGGAAAGACGATTGATCCCCGCGCGCGCGTACGCTTCCATATCGCCCGGCCGGACCGCATCGGGATTGACCTCGATGGTAATCTCCCGCCGAGCATCGGCTGCCGGGAAGCGCTCGTTTAAACGGGCGAGGAGCTCGACGATCTGCGCGGACTCGTACGCATTCGGCGTTCCGCCTCCGAAAAAAATATTCTCGGCGGGGCGCGGTTCGCTCGCGTCGATCTCGCGGTGCAGTGCGGCTAAATAACGAGCCGCATCACTCCGGCGAAGCGGCCATTTTGCAAAGTCGCAGTACGGACAGATATAGGGGCAGAACGGCAGATGAACGTAGACGCCGCCGAGCGCTGCGTCACCCAACCGGCATCGAATAGACGGCGCAGGCACGCGGCCCCGAGTTCACCGCCACGGTCGGCCCGCAACCATAGACGAAAAGCGATTCGCAACCGCCCATCAGCTTTTCGCGAATTTCTTTCTCGAACTCCACCGCCAGATCGGGTGCATCGACCGTTCCGATCATGAAGCGGATTTTCGAGGTGTCGTTGAGGCCGCGCAACGCAATGCCGATCAACTGTCGGCGCGATTTTTCGAAGTCATTGGTCTGCGTCGAGGATTCAACGACCCCGTGATTGAGCTGGAGAATCGGGCTCAAGCGCATCATCTGCGCCAGCGAGACGACGGCCTTATTGAGGCGACCGCTGCGGCCCAGAAACGTCACGTCCGGCAGCACCATGTTGCCGCGCTGCGACGCGAGCTTTGAACGCAGGCGCGCGGCGATCTCCGGTAAGGGCACTCCCGCCTTCGCCAGCTCCGAGGCAAGCATCGCATGCAATGCCAGGCCGCCCGAGAAGGTTTCGGTATCGACGACTTCGACTTTTCCGGGGAAATTGCGCGCCGCTTCACTCGCCGATTCGAAGGTCTTGGAGAGCTTCGACCCGATCGTCGGGCAGATGACCTCGTTGCCGGCGGAGATTTCTTTTTGGAAGACCGCAGCGAAATCAGCGATCGACGGCGGCTCGGAGACGGGATTCTCCTTCGAACTCATCAACCGGCGATGAAATTCTTCCATCGTAATATCGATACCGTCACGAAAGCGTTCGCTCCCCCAAATAACATAGAGGGGAACCTGGACGATACCGTACCGTGCCGCGAGCTCGCGGGACAGATCGCAAGTGCTATCGGTAACAACCGAAATCGACATGTGTATCCTCCTTACACGAGAATCCCACGGCACCTCCAGCCCCCTGCATGACGGGCACCTCCATCCTTCAAGCGCCCCCCACTCGGCGGGGCCGGAGGCTCGAGCGGCTCATCTTGCGCGGATGGGAGCTCCCGATGGCACCCGTTTTTTCAGGGCAAGCGACGGCGTTGCGTCCTTCGAGAAAAAAACACCACGCCCACTCCGACGGAGGTCCCTATCCCGGTGAATATGCTGCTGGATACCGAAGCGCGCGTCCCCCCAAAATAAAAAGTCAGGAGTCCTGCTGCGAAACCGACGGAAAGCGCATACAACAGCGTCGCAAGAAAGACATTCATGTTTGCGATTTGTGTGTAAAACTGCCGTCCGTTCATATTTTCCTCCAACCAGCAGCAGCGAACTCGGAGGCTATTGCGTCCGGATACGCCCCGCGTGCGGCGAGCGTTTCACCGGTACCTGTGGGAGGATCGTGGTTGTATCCTCGATCCGGAGGATTGATGGTTTGATAACGATCATTTTTCAGGCTCTTTCGTGACGCAATTGGTGCTCGGCGATAACGCGTCGGCGAATCCGATAGCGGAAGCCGTTCGGAAGGTCGATGCGAGGGACTCTTTTTCCGGCGGACATGCACGACTCCCCTCTGAGATGCGCGTAAAAGGACAAAAGGCACCGACGCAGGTTGGGACATGGAAGCAACTTTTGCAGCGTTCGTCCGAGCGATAGTCGGAGCGCTCGGTCCAGAGGCTGAATTTCGCTTCATCTATTTCGAGAATGCCACCTGCTGTCAGTTTTCCGACATGGTTGCGCGCATCGTGAAACGCAAGGGTGCATTTATAGAGCGCCCCATCGGCGCCGACGACGAGCGCATTGCTGCGGGCGGAGTAACAATAGCGCGCACCCGCGCCGAAGGCCGTGAAGCCGAGACAATCGCGCCCCGTGCGGGCCACCGCGCCATTGCGCAATCGTTCCAACGTCGGCTCGCGATCGAGCAACTGCTTCACGGCGCTTTCCGGTGCTGCCGATCCTTCCCATACCGTGTGGAAATCCAGCGTAAACCGTTCGTCCTCACCGAACTCGGCGGCGAAGCGCTCGACCAGCGTTTCAACGGAGGCGAGGTTTCCCGCATGGACGTTCGCCCGAACGACGACCCGATGCTCGTATGCCGAGGCCTTCAGGAGCCGGAGCGCCGCCCAAACCGAATCGAAGGTCGCGCCGCCGTCGATTGCCGGCCGCGTCTGGTCGTGCGTCGTTTCCACACCGTCGAGCGTCACTTGATAATGGCGACACGACGTCTCTTCCAAAAACGCGAGCTTCTCGGCATCGAGCAGCGCGCCGTTCGTGGTTATGCTCGTGCGAAGATCGACGCCCCAGGCAGCGCACGCCGCGCGCACCTGTTCGCCGATCGCGCGCATCGTCGGAAACGCGAGGAGCGGTTCGCCGCCGAACCATGCGACGTGCAAGCTCTCGAGACGAGGGAGTAGCCGCGCGACCAATGCGACGACATCGGCGACGACGCCGTCGGACATCGCTCCGCGAAGAAAGGATTCGTAGCAGTAGGTGCAGCGGAAATTGCACGCCTCGGTAGGCAGCAGCACGAGTTCGAACGATCGTTCATCGTTGAGTGCGGCGTGCACATCATCGACGCCGCGCAGTTCATCGCGATCGACCGGCACCAGGAATCCGTTCTCGATCAACGCTCGTTCGAGTGGATCGTTCCCTTCACTCGACACGGGTCCACGGAGCAACCGACGGATCGACGGCATTTCCTCCGCGGTAAACCCGATGACCGAGCCGGTAAAACTATTGGAAAGGAGCAAAGATCCCGCGACGACGCGCATCGCATTAAAACGGGAGGCCTTCAAGAGGCTCCTAGGGTTCGACGACATGAACGCTTCCTCTATCTGATGGCGCTGCTGCGAGCGCCCCTATTTTTGCGGCGCTGCTGCCGTTGCCGGCCGGCCGGGGTAGCCGTCGGTAACGACGACACCGATCGCTCCGGCGCCGGCGTGAACGGCAATAACGGGACCTGCCTCAACGACGTCGACGGTAATATCGCGACCGGCGCATCGCTCGATGATGCGTTCGCGCATCTGTTCGGCGAGCTCCGGTGCTTGGGTGTGGATCACGCGAATTCGCATCTTCTTCGCGCCGCGATCCTCGGCACACGCGAGCTCGGCCATCGTTTCCAGCGCGCGCTTGAACGTACGCACCTGCGAGCGCGAGACGACCGCTCCGGCATCGAGCGTCAGAATCGGCACGATTTTCATCAAGCCGCCGAGTACCGCCGCCGCGCGACCGATGCGCCCGGTGCGCTGTACGTGCGAAAGGTCGGGCAGCGTTGCGTAGAGCGGCGTGCGCTCCCGCATGGTGCCGAGGTATGAGAGTAGTTCGTCCATCGTCGCACCCTCAGCCGCCATGCGTGCGGCATCTTCGACGAAAAACTGCAACCCGCCGGCTGCGTTGAGCGAATCGAAGAGTTCGATGCGGATGCCCGCGATATTTTCGGCTGCAGCGCGAGCTGCGTTGATGGTCCCCGAGAGTACCGAAGAGATCGATATACAGAGAACATCCTCGCCGCGCTCTGCGGCCTGGAGGAACGCCTCGCGAAACATCGCCGCACTCGGTTGGGAGGTCGTCGGCAGAACCGGATCTTTGTCGAGCCGTTCGAAAAATTGCCGACGCGAGATGTCGATGTAATCGCGAAGCGATTCATTTCCGAAGACGACGAAGAGCGGAACCACGGTGATGCCGAGTTCGAGGGCGCGCGCCGGGTCGATATCGGCGGTGCTATCGGTGACGATATGAATCGGCATTACGTTCTCACCATCGCATCGCCGGCGACCAACGCCGCGATTTTTCCTACGACATCGGCGCGCGCTTCTTCTATCGCTGCTCGAATCGCATGTTTGATACCGTTTCTACTAATACGACCGTGCGATACGATACAGTTACCGCGCAGACCGAGGAGCGGTGCTCCACCATAGGTCTCGTAATCATAACGCTTGCGCAACCCGCGCAGACGGGGCAAGAGCAGCGCCGCACCGAGCTTTGCGGCAAGCCCGCCGCCGAGCACTTCGCGTTTCATGATCGACCCGAGGTCGCCGATCATCCCTTCGCAGGTCTTTAAGACGACGTTTCCTACGAATCCATCGGCCACGATGACGTCGGCCACATTATGGAACATATCTTTTCCTTCGATATTCCCGATGAAGTGCACCGGCGCTCGATCGAGGAGTGTCGCCGCCTCCAAAACCGAGGCGTTGCCCTTTGTACGTTCCTCACCGACCGAGAGTACCGCGACACGCGGGCGCTCGATCCCAAGCGCGGCACGCGCGTACGCGCTCCCCATGATCCCAAATTGCACGAGCCATTCCGGGCGACAATCGACGTTGGCCCCGGAATCGAGCAAGACGGAAGGGCCGTTGAGCGCGGGCCACACGGTCGCAATCGCCGGGCGCGCGATCCCTTCGATCGTGCGCAGTTTCACCAACGAGATCGCCAGAAACGCTCCGCTGTTGCCCGCCGAGACGACTCCCTGGACCTCACCGGATTTCATCAACTCGACCGCTCGCCCGAGCGAGGTGCGCTCCGACCCACGCAACGCTTGCGACGCATGCTGATCCATCGGCACTGCCTCGGGCGCGTGCACGACGGTGATTTGCTCGCCGATCGCTCCGTGAAGAAGCGGACGTATGCGCGCTTCGTCGCCGACGAGCACGACATTCGCTCCAAAAGTCTCAACGGCGAGCAGGGCACCTGCAACAACCTCTTCGGGCGCGCGGTCTCCTCCCATCGCATCGACGGCGATGCGCGGCTCACTCATCGAGCGCAATCCAGTACTCTGCGTTGTTCATTCCGCCGTAATAATACTCCACATCAAGATCGGGGAAGGCTTCGCGCATTGCATCGGCCAGCACCTTTGCATCGCGCTCGCGCTGGGCACCACCGTAGTAAAGCGTGAGTAGCGAGCCTCGGTCGCCCCCCATGTTCTTCACCACGGAGAAGAGCGTATCTTTTACCGTCTCGCCGACAAATAATTCTCCGTCGAGTTGGGCGACCGGCTTCCCGCGCACGATGCGAAGATTTCCGTGCTGGGCATCTTTGCCGGCAAAGAACAACTGCGCCGCCCGAACGCGCGCCGCCTCGTGAAGGATCTTCTCCACCGGGGGAACGCTCGCATCGCCGAGCGAGCGCAAGGCGAAGAGCCCCGCGATCCCGGCGACGATATTGGGTGTCGGGACGATGGTGATGTGTTTCTCGCTCCGACCCGCCGCTTCGCGCGCGGCCATCTCGACATTCTTATCGTTGACGAAGAGCACCACTTCATCGGAGAGCGTTTTGGTAATCGCCAACAGGAGGTCGCGCACGCTGGGGTTGATCGTCGCCGGAACCGTTACCTCCGCTCCCAATTCGCGCGCGATCGCTTCGAAGCCCTCACCGGGAACGACCACCACGATCGAGCGTTCGTGCGGAACGCTATCGACGACGAGTACGTGATGCTGACGCTCCATATCATCGACTTTGAGATGCGTTACCTTCCCAAAGCGTTCTACGCTCTCGGTAACGCGCTGTGGGACATCGGTATGGACGTGCACCTTGATGCGCGGAGGTTCCCCGATGACGAGGAGTGATTCGCCGAGTCGTTCGAGCGTCGTGCGCACTTCGTGAACGCCGACGGTGGCATCTTCGAGGATGAATTCGGTACAGAATTTATTTTCGCCGACCTGCTGCGTCTTCGCAAACGCGCTTTTCTTCGCGGGACGGCGCGGGAAGGCCGTCGCCCGAACCTTGACGTCGGGGCGAAAATTCGAGATCCCCTCGAGAAAATAGACGAAGCCCGCGCCCCCCGCATCGACCACACCGGCCTCCTTGAGCGCCGGGAGTTGCTCGGGCGTGCGATCGAGCGCCTCGTTCGCTGCGCGTACGACGCCCGTCAAGAGACGATAAAAATCGGGTTCGTGCAATGCAAGGCGGTATGCGGCCTCCGCTGCTGCGTCCGCGACGGAAAGAATCGTTCCTTCGACCGGACGGAGCAGCGCCTGGCGCGCCGCGGCGACGCTTTCGCGCAGCGCGGTGGCGAAAACAAAGGTATCGATCTCCCGCCGGTGCCGAACGTGATGCGCGAAACCGCGGAGCATCTGCGAAACGATGACGCCGGAGTTTCCCCGCGCACCCATCAAGCTACCCTCCGCCGCTGCCGCTGCGACCTCCGAGAGCGGGGCGTTCGCGCACTTCGCGGCGGCAACGCCGGCGGAGCGAACCGTGAGGAACATATTGGTGCCGGTGTCGCCGTCAGGGACGGGAAAGACGTTCAGATCGTTGAGGACGCTTCGATATTTCTTGAGAAAGTAGCTGCCTGCGGCGATGAACTTCGCAAAGGCGCGCCCATCGAGCGCGGTCACATCCATGGCCGCGCTCCTTTGGGTTCTCCCGGTCGAATCCTGTCCCCGGGGGCTTCGGGTGCCCCTTAGAAGGAACTACCCGCCGAAATATCCGGCCAGAATCTTTTTCGCGGTCGTCGCCGGATTTTGAGCGACGAGACTGGGATCGCTGGTGACCACGATCTCGCCGGCCATCGCGCCGGGGTAGCCGTGAACGCCGGGGCGATGCGCGGGCTGGACCGCCGCGCCGTAGGTCTTGGCAAGCACGGCATGGACCGAGCAGTAGTAGGCGTAGATCCCCGGTTTGGTGAGCTTCACCGTGTAGGTGGCGACGGGGTGCCCGGCCCCCTTGGTGCCGGCGAGATCGCCGTTGATGGCGGGGTTGAGTTTCCCCGTCGAGCGATGATAGCCGATGACGTTATGAAAGCCCGTGTCCTCGTTCACGAAGACCACGGGTTCGCCGGGCGCGACCGCGACGGTCGGCTCGAGGAAATCATTGCGTCCATTCATGTGGATGTAGACCGGTGCGGTGGCAGTGGTGGTACTCGCCGCGTTCGAGGCGGCGCATCCCGCAAGGGCGAGCGCGAGGCAGGCGGCAACGAGCATGATTGGGGCTTTTTGCACGAAAACTCCCTTCAAGGGTCGAGCGGGGGATGATATCGTGACTGAAACGCACCCAGGCTCGAAATGGTGCCGAGGGAGGCCGGGATCGGCGCTTGAAGTTCACGGCGCCCCGTGGTAGACTACCCAGGCTTTTGCGAGCCGTACTGCGGCCCGCTACCACCCGCGACTTTCGTCGCATCACCGTTGTAAGGAACCGACTCAAATGGCGAAGCGCTGTGAAGTCTGTGGCAAAGGGCCGATGTCCGGCAACAACGTTAGCCACGCCATGAACAAAACCAAGCGTCGTTGGTTGCCCAACCTTCAGGCCGTCAAAATTGACGTCCGCGGCACCCACCGCACCGCTCGCGTCTGCACCGGCTGCCTGCGCGCCAAGCGCGTCACCCGCGCCGTCTAAGATCCCGCGCAGCCTACCGTAAACTCGCATCGAGCCGCGCGGCGGCTCTCCCGATGTGATGCGGCTCGAGCGTGACGAGATATTCGACGCGCACGTGGGCGCGCTCGACATCGCGCAACATCACCCCCATTAAGACGGGCCCGCGCCGACTCGGCGCAAAAGTGAGTTCGAAGAGTCCGTCAGCGAGTCGCACCACCTCGCGCGGACCGTTTCCTCCGGCGATGCGTTCGAGATACGCTTGCAAGTACGCAAGCTCGCGCACGCGCACGGCGAGTTCGAAGAGCGTTTCGACCGGCGGCGCATAGAGACGCACCGCAATCTCCAGAAGATCGAGACCATCGGGCTCGGCGACGTCGGGATATCGGTATCCGAGAATATCGATGTCGAGCGCCGCACCATTTGCGCGCTCGCCGAATGGAACGCTACCCGGATTCATCCGTAGAGTATTTTATGTTTCGGCGGAGCGAACTTCAAGCGCGGCGCATCGATCGCCGTTGCTTTCATGAGCTCGCTCTTCACGTTCGAACGTTCGCAAAATCCCATCGTGCGCTGATCGTCGAGTTGATACCCGATCGGGTTCCATTTTTCCAGCGCCGAGACCGGATCGACCGAGGCACCGCCGTACGGCGACGTATTGGCGACCGCCCGTGCCGAGAGCGTCGTTGCGAGCAAGGTGGCCGCGAACGGCGAGGCTCCAAGGGCAACGAAACAGGCCATCGAGGCTGCAAAGACATCGCCCGCCCCGTGCGCCGGATAGGCGGGATAATAGGGCGCAGCGATACGCGAGTAACTATATCCATTGGTAAACAACAAGCGGCTGCGGTGTTTCTCGGCGTCGCGTTCGTAGGAAGTCACGACGATGCCCTTCGGGCCGAGATCGAAGAGCGCATTGAGAAATCCGAACTCCGTCGCGCTATCGCCCGCGCCGCCGGTAAGAACGTCGGCCTCAAAACGATTCGGAGTGATGATCTGTGAAACCGGGAGCAGCAACTCGACGATCGCGCGCGCGGTCTCCTCGCTGACGTAGAGCCCCTTCTTCCCGTCGCCAATCACCGGATCGAGTACGACGATACCCGAGAAATCGCGCAACGCCTGGGCGACGATATCAACGTAGATCGCTTTGGGAAGAAAGCCGACCAAAATGACGCGCGGCTCTTGCTCGACGAGAAAGCGAACGTCGCGACGGAATTGCGCGAGGTCGGCGATCACGCTCGTGCGTCCGGCGATGCCGCCGTGAGCGTTTGCGAACATCGACTCGGCGTGAACGACGCGCAGGCCGAGCCCGTGAGCGACCGCAGCGAAGGCTTGGTTTCCGATAAAGCCCATCCCCACGCTATTTTGGATGCTTCCAATGAGCGGGTACGAAAGATTTTCTTCGCGGTCGCCGTTCATCGCATCTCCCCTACTTCAAAATGATCCCAACCACATCGATCGACGGGAATCGTCGTTCCGCTTCTCCGCCAGCGAACGCCCGCCTGCGCATCGCAGTGCCCGACGGCAATAAGCGTCCCTCCGAAACGTTTGTGAAAACGGTTTTGAAGGTGCGCGAACGCCGGCGTCGCGATCGCCACGATCAGTTCGTAGTCCTCGCCGGCGGCGAGCGCAAGTTCCTCGGCGTCCTCGCCGGTCGCCCGCGCGAGCGCCGCCATCTCCGGCGCGACCGGGATCTGTTCGAGGAGCATGCCGAGCCCCGAACGCTGCGCCATGCGGGCGCAATCGCGACCGAGGCCGTCGGAGCAGTCCATCATCGCGCGCACGTGCGCGCTCCGCGCGAGCCAGCGACCTTCGGAGATGCGCGCGCGTGCGAATTCGTAGGCGTCGATTGCGCGGCGACGCAGCGGCCCCTCGAGGATCTGCGGATCGCCGAGTGCGCGCAGGCCCGCGGCACTTGCCCCAAGGGCGCCGGTCACCGCGATGGTATCGCCGATGCGCGCGCCGCTGCGGCATTTTGCCTGCGACGGACGGACCTCACCGAGCACCGTCACCGCCAGCGAGAGCACCGGCGAGGCGGTGCAATCTCCCCCGGCGACGGCGAAGTGCATGGCCGTTGCAACCCCGGCGATCCCGCGATAGAGCAGGCGAACGTCGTCGAGCGTGAAGTCCGCCGGAATACCGATGGCGATGGTTGCCAAACGCGGCCTCGCGCCCATCGCCGCGAGATCGCTGAGGCTCGCGTTCATCGCGCGTGCGCCGATTCGGTCGAGTGCGGTCGTCGATCGACGAAAATGCACGCCGTCGACGAACGCATCGGTGCTCACGGCACAGCGGTCGCTGCGCGAGGGCTGCCAGAGCGCGGCATCGTCGCCGATTCCCAGTTCGATACGCAGAGACCCGGCTACGCCGAGTTCCTCACGAATCACCGCGATCGCCGCGTCCTCCGAAAACCCCATACGCTACGTTGCGAGGAGGGCGCGCAAGCTTCGCAGTTGCGCGGCCGGGTCCGCTGCATCGAAGATCGCCGAGCCCATGACCGCCACGTCGGCGCCCGCCGCTGCGACCAGCGGAAGCGTCTGCGCGTTAATCCCGCCATCGACTTCGATCTCGCACTGCGGATTGCGTTCCGCAACGAGCGCGCGCGCTTCGCGAATCTTCACCAGCGATCGCGGCAAGAAACTCTGCCCTCCGAAACCGGGATTCACGCTCATGATCAGGATCAGGTCGCAGTATTCGACGATCTCGGCGAGCGCAGCAACCGGCGTCTGCGGATCGATTGCGATGCCGGCCTTCACCCCGAGGCTCCGCAGATGCGCGAGCAGTCGCTGCGCGTGCGGGGTTGCCTCGAGATGGAAGGTGACGATATTTACTCCCACCGCGACGAAGGCCTCAACGTAACGCTCGGGTTCGACGATCATGAGATGCGCGTCGAACGGCAACGGCGTCAGCGCCCGCAGGTCGCCGATGATCTTCGGCCCCCAGGTGATGTTGGGGACGAAGCGCCCATCCATGACGTCGAGATGGACGTAATCCGCGCCCGCGCTCTCCACGGCCGCTATCTCGTCGGCGATGCGCGCGAAATCGGCCGATAGCAACGACGGAGCGAACTTCATCCCACCGCCAGCTCTTCCAACGCCGCTTCGCTCACATCGAGGTTGATGAAAACGCGCACGATATCGGGATGCTCCTCCAAGATATCGTAGAATGCGAGCGCTTCGCCGAGCGCCTCGCCTTCTAATGCAACCGGGCTCTTCGCGCGTACGCCGAGATAGGCATCGCGCACGGTGAAGCCTGCGGCTGTGAGCGCTTCGCGAACGCTGCGCAGCGCCTCGATCTCGCAGAAAATCGTCGCGGTCGGTTCGCCGAATTCGATATCGATGACGCCGTCGACCAACGCACGTTCGAGAAAACCATCTTCGTCGGCACCCGTCGCATCGACCTCGATCATCCCCAGGCGATCGAACATCCAACCGACGCTTCCCGTCTCGCCGAGAACGCCCTTATGCTTTTGAAAGAGAAAACGCAGTTCGCCGGCGGTACGATTTCGATTATCGGTCGCCGCGTCGGCGATAACGGCAAGCCCATGCGGGCCGTGCCCTTCGTAGCGAATCTCTTCGATCTCGCGCTCGTTCCCCGACCCGCTACCGCGCGCGACCGCTCGGGCGATGTTCTCGCGCGGCATATTATTCGCACGCGCTTTCTCCATCGCCATCTTCAAGCGATAATTCGCCTCGGGATCCGGGGAGCCGCCGCGCACGGCAAGGATGATCTCCTTGCTGAGCTTGGTGAAGAGCGCACCCCGCTGCGCGTCGACTTTCCCTTTTTTCAGGCGGATATTATGCCATTTGCTATGACCGGACATACCCTAGGGATTCGCCCTCACCCCTCCGCCTACCCCGGCCCGATGATCCATTTCGAGAACCACATACGTTCGTGCCACTGATTCCACGTAATCGGCGACGCCGAAAGGATCGGGAAGAAGTAGATAAACCCGGCGATCACGAGCAGGACGTACGCGCCGACGATCCCTCGCGCAACGAACTTCGTGCTCACCTCCTGTCGGTCACCCCATTCCCAGAGCTTCTGCAGAACGATCGCATTACAGATGCAGACGAGTGGAATGTCGACGTAGTAGTGGTACTCGAAGGCGATACGAGGCGAGAGCGACCACGGCAACCATTGCAGGAGGTAGTCGAGCACCAACAGCGCGTAGCCCTTATGTCGCTCTCGCCAGGCAAGAATACCGACGATCGGTATCGCCAATAAGCCGAACCAGAGGATGAACGGATTCGGCATCGAGGTGATCTCGCGAACGCAACATCCGTTCGGGTCGGCGGGGTTCGGTCGAAGATCCTTATAGTAATAGGCGACCGGAACCATATCGAGCGGCCATTCCCAGAACTTCGACGAGTACGGATGGGTCGCTTTGAGGTGGTCGTGGTATTCGAACATCGTATATTGGCGATAGACGACGTCGTTGAAGTTATGAATTTCATTGACCGATTTCGCATTTCGCGCGATATCCGGAACCCATGCCAACATATAGACGGTCATGCTGATAAAGACGATCGAGAGCAGCGCGACGTCGAGGCGGAATCCGCGAGGATTTCCCCAGAGCGCGATCTTCTTCTTCGAAAAGCGCTGCGAGGCGACGACAATCAGCACCAACCAGCTCACGCCGAAGCCCATCACGCCGTACCACTTGCTGGCGATCAGGCAGCCCAACGCGACGGTAAACGCGATCAACCAGAACCCGGCGCTGCGCCCATCCTCACGCTCGCCGGCATCGCTTTCGATGCGATTCTCCTGATAGGTGACCGCTCCATCGGGCGTCACATAGCGCACGCTGCCATCACGACGATATTCGAGCTCCACTCCCGTATCGAGCGCGGCGACGAGATTGCCGTTTCGAACGGTCGTCTGCGAACCGCGCATCGGCGTCTTTTTCCCCGGTTCGATGTGCCCGCCGTCGAACGTTGTAACGTTGACGCCGTCGGGACCGACGAGCGCAAAAGAGCCGTCCGGAAAGCTGCGTTCGATCCGCCCGTCGCCGTAGATCTTCGGAAGTACGCTCAGGCGCGCAATCAAATAGAGGCCGACGGCGACGTACAGCATGATCAATATCTGCGCGATCAACGTGACGGTTGGATTCGCCGCCGGGTTCAGTTTGGTAAAGACCGTGCCGTAGACCCATCCGAAGATCGAGCCGCCCCCCAGGGAGATCGCAATAGCCGCTCCATAGGCGCTCCAGGGAAGATCGACGTGTCGACGTTCGTTGACCTGCGATGCGATCCAAAAACGATAGAACGCATAGACGGCCGCCACCGAAAAGACGATAACGATCCCCTCGGGCGTCGCGATGCGCGATTGCACGTAGTGCATACCATCGAAGAGAAAGAGCGTCGTGGCGATGGTCGCGAAGAGCGTCGAGCGCGTGACGCGCCGCGCAAAGGCATAGACGATCGGAATGACCAGAGCGCCGAAGAGCACGTCGACGAAGCGCCAACCGTGCGCGTTATCTCCCCGCGGAAGACCGCCGAAGAGCCAGGTGGAGGCGGTAATCAGTAACTTCGTGAGCGGCGGATGCGTATTTTCGTAGATACGAACGTTGCGCAGATACTCTTCGGCGGCGCGAGCGAAATAGATCTCGTCGAAAATTTTTCCGCCGGGCTTCCAATAGTTGACGAACGAGAGAACGAAACTCGCGACGGTCAAGGCGGCCGAAATGAGATAGTCGAGCGGCCAGGCAAGAGCAGCCAAACCGTTACGCGGCGTAAACCACTTTCGCGGCCCTTGGGTGAACCAGGCTTTGATCGCCTCGACGGCGGGATCGACATCGCGCATGCCGGGTTCGCTCTCGCCGGAGATCGAGAGAAATCCGTAGCTCAAGACGAAAAACGTGAGGACGGCAACAAGCGAGAGCGGATGCGTTATCGCCGGCCAGAGATTTACCGGATTGAGGCCCGGCGTGTGATTGGTCACGACGGTGATGTACGCATAGGCGTACTTCAAATTGACGAAGAGTACGAACGAGAGCACGATCGCTCCCCACAGGTAACGCCGGGCGACACCGATCGCGGCGATACAAAAGAGCACACCGTCGAAGCTGTACCGCTCGTGCATCCGCGTGGCGAGCATGTAGAATGCGAGCAGCGCAATCGCCGACACTTCAAGCAGCGCGCCTTCGCTGCGTTCTTGGAGATAGCGCCAGGTCACCAAGAAGGTCGCGGCAATGACGAGCCCGATCCCCCAGATCCCTTGCTGAATGCCGAGGATCTTCGCCGAATCGGATTGCCAGAACGGTGCGGTGATCGTCCAGAGGTTCATCGCATTGGCGGAGTTGACCGGATAGACGCTCGTTGCGAATTGATACTGCCCGTAGAGCCACGTGAAGACCGAGAACGGATCGAACGCGGGATGGAACGGAAGCGCGACCAACCACGCCAAGCCGAACGCCGCGAGGATGCCGAGAGCCGCCGCCCGCAGACTCGTCGCGCGCCAGCGCGTCCCGACAAACGCATAGGCGATCAGCAGCGGCGCCAGTACGGCGGCTTGCGGCTTCACGAGCAACGAAAACGAGAACGCCATCCATGCCAGAAGCGACCAGCGGAGCGTCTCGCTCTCATCGTCGCCGCTGCGAAGAATGGCATAGATCGCCAGCAACGCAAAGAACGCCGCAACCGCATCGACCTGTCCCCACACCGCAGAGATGAAGATCGTCGCCGGATTGAACACAAAGAGCGCAGCCGCGAGCAACCCGAAGGATTTTCCGGCAACGCGCCCCACGAGCGCGTAGAGCAACGCGCCGATAGCGAGATCGGCGAGAATGCCCGGCACCTTCACCATGAGATCGAGCGTCGCATACCCGGCACCATGTGCAGCGAAGAGATGCACCCAGAGCAGACCGATCAAACCCAAAACATAAAAATAGCCGGGTGGATAATCGGCGAAACCCGCGGTCCCGTAGAATTGCGAGAGCGGATGCGAAGCAAGCGTGGTCGCCCAGGATGCAAAGGCCGCAATATCATTTGGGAAGCCGTTCTCACGGATAAAAAGAAGTCGGATCGCGAGCCCTAGTACGAGCATCACGTAGAGCAGCGGTCGAGCGATGGGCTCGATCCGATCGCGGAGCAGCGAAAGACGGGTGTTCACGCGGTCGATGATCCTTTCCTAACCAAGAGAATCAGCGGCGAACCGATAGAGATCGTTATCGCCGAAACGTTGAAGTGTATCGAGGCGTTGCGCGATAGCATGCTCGCATGCCGTCCGGGCGGCGAGTTCGTCGAGGGCGTTCCGAACCGCTTCTACCTCATTCCTCTCGAGGCTGCGGCCGCTTGCATACATCGAGGCGACGGTCTCGCGGGCTGCGCACGCTGGTTGCGCGAGCGCCCAGACGATCGGGAAACTCCACTTGCGCCGCGCGAGATCGCCGGCAATGCGTTTCCCGGTCGTGCTTTCATCGCCCCAAATACCGAGAATATCATCGCGTATTTGAAAAGCCATTCCGTACTCTCGCCCGAAGCGACGAGCGCGTTCGACCACCGTTGCATCGGCCTCCGCGCAGATCGCTCCCAGTGCAGATGCCGCGCCGAAGAGTGCCGAGGTTTTGCCGGCGATCATCTCGAGGTATTCATCGAACGTCACGGCCGCGCGCGATTCGAATGCGAGATCGAGCGCTTGCCCGTTGCACATCTCTCGATGCGCTTCGTGAAGCACCCGAACCGCGGCGAGCGCCCGCGAAGATCCGAGTTCGCGCTCGCTCTGCGCGAGGGCGAGAAAGCTGATCGCGCACATCGCATCCCCCGCATTGATCGCTTGGGCGACACCATAGCGGGCCCAGAGCGTCGCTCGTCCGTGCCGGAGTTCGTCGCGAGCCTCGATATCGTCGTGAACCAAGGAATAATTATGGAGGATCTCAATCGCCACCGCGGCGTCGAGCGCGCGTTCGATTCCCGCTCCTAATTGGAAAGCAAAGCGAAAGAGCATCTGCGGCCGCAATCGCTTTCCACGACGCGCCGGCCCAAACGCACCGAATCCGAAGTGATAATCGATCGCTTCGCGTAAAAGCGAGCACGCGGGATGCTCGCCGGCACGCTCCGCGAGCCGACGCTCGAAAGCGGCGAGCGCTTCATCGAGTATCGCCGCGTTCATGCCGCCTCCGCGCACAGCGCGCGAATCGCCGCCATGACGCGCTGCGCGAACGGCTCGATATCGGAACGCGCAAGCCCGTTCTCGCACGCATCGCGGATCGGTTCGCCGAAGACGACCGTGATGTGCTTGAAATCACGCGCGCGTTCGGTGCCGACGATGCAGGCGGGAACGACGGGAGCGCGCCCGAGCGAGGCGAGCATCGAAACCCCGGATTGAATCGGCGCCTCTCCGGTGCGATTTCGCGTTCCCTCGGGAAAGATCGCCATCGCCTTCCCTGCTCGCAGCACCTCGACCGAGCGACGAATCGCGCTCGTGGGATTTCCCCCTCGATCGACCGGGAATGCGCCGACGGCAACGAGCGCAGAGCCGAGAAGCGGGATATCGAAGAGTTCGCGCTTTGCCATATAGTGCAGCATGCGCGGGAGGCAGACTCCCAAGGCCGGGGGATCGAGATACGAGACATGATTCGCCGCAACGATAAGCGGTCCGTCGAGCGGAACGCGTTCGACGCCGATCGCGCGCACCCGCCACGGCAACAGTGCGAGCCTGCACACCCCGCGGCCGAATCGATAGAACGGCGTCACGCGACGGCCTTCGCGAGAGCGGCGATCTTCGCGACAACTTCATCGATACCGAGATCGCTCGAATCGATGACGTGCGCATCGGCGGGAATCTGCAGCGGCGAGTTGGCCCGCGACTCGTCGAGTCGATCGCGTTCCTCTAACTCCGCATAGAGCGCGTGCGCATCGATCGCCGTTCCGGAGCGCGCGAATTGCTCGCGCCGCCGTTGGACGCGTGCATCGATGCTCGCGGTGAGAAAGATCTTCACCTGCGCGTCGGGGAGCACCACGGTGCCGATATCGCGCCCGGCCATGATCGCCGGGCCGAGTTCGGCGATGCGGCGTTGCTTGGCGACCATCCGTTCGCGAATTTTCGGATGCGCCGCGATGGTGGAGACGACGACGCTGGCGGCATTTGCCTGGAGATCGGCTTCGGAGAGCACCTCACCACCCGCTTGAATGGTAAAGCCCATCGACGAGCGCGGATCGAGCTGGACCTCGATCGGGCGTACCTCCAGCAACCGCAGCAGCGCCGGTTCGTTGTCGGCCTCAACGCGCTCGCGCAGCGAGAGTACGGCGAGCGCACGGTACATCGCACCGGTATCGAGATAGAGCAGCGAGAGGCGCTCGGCAAGGCGACGGGCGACCGTCGTTTTCCCGGAGCCCGCGGGCCCGTCGATGGCGATCTGGAGGTGGGGAGGAGTCACAGCGGCCGGGGGTTCGCCCGGCCAATCCTTCGCCCCCGCCAACGGCTTCGGGCAGGTAATTGCTGCAAGAGATGCTCCGCGGCGAGACGCCCGGAGGCTACGACCATCGGGACGCCGGATCCGGGGTGTGTGCCGCTCCCGGCGAATGCGAGCCCCGGAGCGTCTCGGTCGAGCCCCCGATCCGGCCCGAATGCCGCGCCATGCACGAGCCCGAGCTCGCTCGCCCACTCCGCCGGGCCGCGCATGCGCTCGACCTCGATAAACTCCCGCAGCTCTCCGACTTCGCGTTCGAGACGCTCGAAGATTCGCTTGCGAAATGCAGCGATCTCCTCTTCGCGCAGCGCGAGAAGATTCGGCACGGGAGCGAGGACGAAAAGCGCACTTCCATCGCTGGGCGCGGCGCTTGCATCGCGTGCGACCGGATTATGCGCATAGATCGGCGGTTCATCGGGCAGATGACCGCTATCGAGCTGCGCGTAGGCACGCCACGGATCGCTCGGCAGAAAGATCGAGTGATAGGGGAGATCGACCCGTCGACGCACACCAAGATAGAGGCAGAGCGCGCTATGCCCGTATCGCATCGCCTCAATTTGCGGCGGCCGCGCACCCAACAGCGCATGCGCGGGTTCACGATCCAGCGCAACGACGACCGCATCGGCTTCGTAGATCTTCTCCGCCGTCACCGCACGCCACGCACCACTGCTGCTGCGCTCGATGCTTTCGACGCGTCGGCCGTACGAAAAAACAACACCCGCCGCGCCCCGCATCCACGAATCCATCGACGATACTCGCCATGCCCCCCGGCGCAAACCAGAGCCCCTCAGTCGCTTCGACGACCGGCAAGAGCGCGTCGATCGCCGGAGCGCGCAATGGCGAACTGCCGAGAAAGAGCGATTGGAAGGTCAACGCCTCGACGAGTCGCCGATGATGAAAGAATCGCTCGGTGAATCGCCGCAACGAACGATCGCGTTCGATGATGCCCGCGCGCGCATCGCGTTCGGCACCCTGGACGCTCGCGAAGTACTCGAGCGCGTGCGAGGTGACGCCGGGTTCGATGCGCTCGAACTCCGCCAGCGATAATGCGATATCGGAATGCATCGCAAAGCGCTCGCCGTCGGGCCAGCGCACTTCGTAGCCCGGTTCCAAACGCATCAATTCCAATGCCGCGAAGCGTTCGGCGCCGAGCGCTTCTTCAAATACCTCGGGCTTCGCGACGAACGTCGGCCCGAGATCGAAATGGTACTCGCCGCTGCTCCACGCTTGCGCCCTTCCGCCGGGGCGATCCGCAGCCTCGAGAAGCTTCACCGCGACGCCGGCGCGCGCCAGGTGCAACGCGGCGCTCAACCCGGCAAATCCCGCTCCGACGACCAACGCGGACTTCACAGCGTCGCCATTGCCGGAATCGGCGTCGCGCGTGCGCTCTCTACCGGCGACGAACGGCGACGGCATTTTGCCGTCCGCGAGATGCTCTTCACGGTTATGCTCTTTTCCCTGACTTTCGGCAGCTCAGTCATCACCGCACGCGCGCATGACCTGTCCGCACCGAGTTCACCCGGACACCTCTTTGCCTGCAGTTCACCTTACCTCCTCGCGCGAGTGGAGCGTCGACCGTCGGACGAGAGGATGCGGTGCCCCGGTGCACGGGACGTACGGCACGTTCGCGCGAAGAGAGCGCGACGATGGCGAAAACGCGAGCGGTCTATTTTTGCAGCGCCTGCGGATTTGAATCGACGCGTTGGCTCGGGCGTTGTCCGCAATGCTCCGCTTGGAACACCCTCGAAGAGCGCCCGCGCGAAGCGTCGCGCCCATTACGCCATGTGCGAGGATCGGCGACGATGCCGATACCGCTCCACGAAGTCGAGAGCGCGCAGCACGTTCGCATTACGACCGGATTGCCGGAGTTCGATATCGCTCTCGGCGGCGGCATCGTGCCCGGAAGCGTCACTCTCGTCGGCGGGCCACCCTGCGCCGGCAAGTCGACGCTCCTTCTCCAGATCGCCGCGCGCCTTCAACGGGGCGGCCCGGTCCTCTATGTCTGCGGCGAAGAGTCGGCGGCACAAGTAAAATTGCGCGCTGCACGTTTGAAGATCGACGCACCGATCTTGCTTTTCCCCGAGACCGACCTCCATGCGGTGCTCGATGCGGCCGAGCGGATCGCTCCGCGCGCAACGATCGTCGATTCGATCCAAACGGTGCGCTTGCCTGAAAGCGAGAGCTACGCCGGGAGCGTCGGACAGGTCCGCGACTGCACGCAGGCGCTCGTCGAGTTCTCGAAACGAACGGGTTGCGCGACCTTTATCGTCGGACACGTGACGAAAGATGGAAGCATCGCCGGTCCGCGCCTGCTCGAACATCTCGTCGATACCGTGCTCTACTTCGAAGGCGACCTACAGGGCGAGTATCGCATCCTCCGCGCCTATAAAAATCGCTTCGGATCGATCGACGAAATCTGCGTCTTCTCCATGCATGACGACGGTCTCCACGACGTTGCCAACCCCTCGGAGATCTTTCTCGCCGGGCGCGGCGCTCGCCCGAGCGGTAGTTGCGTCGTCGCATCGATTCTCGGCTCCCGCCCGGTGCTCGTCGAGGTGCAGGCGCTCGTCGGCGAGACGAGTTTTGGAACGCCGCGGCGACTCGCAAATAATCTCGACCCGGCGCGCCTGGCGATGATCATCGCAGTTCTCGAGCGGCGGCTCGGCATGCTGCTGGGTTCGCACGACGTCTATGCATCGGTCGCCGGCGGCTTGCGCGTCAGCGAACCGGCAGCGGATCTCGGCATCGCACTGGCGATTGCCTCGTCGCTCCGCGATCGTCCGATCGCATCGGAGATCGTTGCCTACGGCGAACTCGGACTCTCCGGCGAGATTCGCGCGGTGAGTGCCGCCGCCCGCCGCGCCGCCGAGGCAAAGCGCTTGGGATACGGGACGCATATCAGCGCCGAGCGTTTTCAAGATATCGGCAGCGCGATCGCCGAGGTGCTCGGGTAGCGCGATGCATCTCTTCGAACTCGTTCCCAATCTCTCCGAGGGGCGAAACGACGAGACGATTCGCCGTGCAGCGGAGGCCGTCGAAGCAACCGGAGCGCGCGTCCTCGATCGCAGCTCCGATGCCGCGCATCACCGCAGCGTGATCACGATCGTCGGCGAAGGGGCGAAGCTCATCGAAGCAGCGGTCGCACTCGCCCGCGTCGCACGCGAGCGGATCGATCTGCGCACGCACAGCGGACTCCATCCGCGGATCGGCGCACTCGACGTGCTACCGTTCGTTCCGCTCGGCGATGCACCGATGGCCGAAGCGGTCGCCTTGGCGCGCGCTGCGGCGCAAGCGATCTGGGAGCGCGAAGGAATTCCGAGTTTTCTCTACGGTGAAGCGGCGTTGCTTCCGGAACGCCGTCTGCTCGCTAATGCGCGGCGCGACGGCTTCGAAGGGTTGCATGCGCGCTTCGCCCGCGAGGACCGTCCCGACATCGGCGATATTGCCGCGCACCCAAGCGCCGGAGCGGTCGCCGTTGGCGCACGCGAGATGCTCGTCGCGTGGAATATCGAACTCGAGAGCGAGGATCTTGCCGCCGGAAAAGCGATCGCCGCCGAGCTGCGCGAACGCGGCGGCGGCCTCCCTGGTATTCGCGCGCTCGCCTTTCGCCTCGCAAACGGGCGCGTACAACTTTCCTTTAATATCACGCAGTATCGCGCGACCTCACCGCTGCGCTTACGGCGCGCCGCCGCAGCGGCAGCGGCGAAGCGCGGCATCGCGTTGGGAGCAAGCGAGCTGATCGGCCTGCTTCCGCGCGCCGCGCTCGACGACGCGCTCGCGGAATTCTTCACGATACAGAAGTCCGAACCGAGGTAAACGTTCCTCAGCCTAGCCGATATCGCCTTACCAGACTCCTTGGAGCGGGAACACCACATGCCAGCCTTGTTTCGCACTATGGCAAAGCACAACAGTTTGGACAATCGACCTCCCGGCGTCGAAAAACCGAGGCTCAGCGGCAACGGAGTCCGACATCGGTTTTATGAAAATAAACTCGTTACCACCAAAACTCGCTCCGCCGCTACCGTCGTTGACGCGTTCGAAGTCGTATCCTGTTTTCGTAAGGACAAACCGCGCCGAATATCGCACGCGAAAACAGTGCCGCGGGTCTGTCGCATTTGACCACCATGGCACGTTTGCTAATAGCGGAGCAACGGAAATACGTCTCTCAAATCGCATTGTACCTACCCGCAGCGTGAAAAATTGACCGCGAGGACCCGAACCTTTAAATCTCCAATGGTCTTTTCGCGCGAGTGCTCTTCCCTTAGGAGTCAAGCGCATTATGAACCTGTCGCTATACCACGGAACGATATCTTGTTTCGACAAGCGAACGACGGTAACGATTCCATTTCGAATCAGGGCCGAATTGCTTCTCACGAGAATAGGCGGAATCGGGCCTACACTGAAATAATACCTGATCGGGCTCTTGCTCAAAAAACTTCGAATCGCCGCGGTAATCTGGTAACTCTGCGATTTTGCATACAGTCGCTCTTGCCATGCCCCTATTCCGGCGCAACCGGCCAAACCTAGGACACATGCATAGGCGAGAATAACTCGTCGTATGCTCGCTAGCATGTCATCGACACGACGTTCATGAAGAGCCTCCGGGTTTAACGAAGCCGTAGAAAGCAGAACCTGTTCCTTGCGCCCGTACGAACCCTGCTAGTCTCCGCCACCGCTGCATCCATTGCACTACCCGGAGCGCCCCTAGAGGGATCGCGCGCCGCCATGCGGCACCTCATCCGCGATCGATCGCTCTCGTGGAGGATTCGGCGGTGCAATCAATCCCTCGGTTCGTTTTCGGTCTCTCCGCCGTCGTCTTCGGCGCCGTCTCGTGCTTCGTGCGCGAATCGGAGACCTGGCAGCGCGCGCAACTTCTTGGCCCGGTACTGACGCCGATCGCCGGCTGGGCGATCACCCTCGCGCTCGTCCTCGGGGGCTTCGCGTTCCTCGTTCCAATAACGACGCGCCTCGCGTCGATCGTTCTCGCCGCCGTTTTCGGATACTTTACCATCGCATGCATCAGCGACATCGTCAGCGCACCGACGAATCCGGGTTCGTACGTCGATATCTTCGAACAGCTCTCGGTCTGCTGCGGCGCCTTTGCGATCGCTGCAGCGACCGTTCACGATCGCTCGCGCTTCTCGCTTTTCGAGCGCATCGCGCGCATCACGCTCGCGATCTGTGCGGTTGCGTTCGCTTGGGCGCAAGTCGCCTTCCTCCACTTCACCGCGAGCCTCGTCCCAAGCTGGATTCCGCTCGGGGGCATTTTCTGGACAAACCTGACGACCCTCGCCTTCGCACTCGCCGGCATCGCGATGCTGATCGATCGCCTGGCGCGTGAGGCGATGCAACTGATGGCGTTGATGCTCGCACTCTTCGGTCTCCTGGTATGGGTGCCGATCATCGTCGCCGATCCGGCAAAGCTCACGAACTGGACGGAGATTGCGCTGACCTTTCTCATCGCGGGCGCGTCCTACTTCGTTGCAACCCTACGCGCTGCTCCGAAGCGAGCATCGCCATAAGCGGCGTCCCTTCTTTCAACGCTCTCTCTCCAATGAGGTACAATGAAATTACTCCGTTTTTTGATCGTCGCGATCGCATTTTTGTTGCCCTCCACGGCTCTGCGTGCCGCGCAGCCGCCGAAAGCCCGAGTGATGGTCGTCGGCATCACGCATTTTGTTGCCCGGCACGACATTCACAATAGCATTTACGTGGATAGCCCGCTCTCGGCCACACGCCAAGCACAGATTGCGGCCGTCGTCGATCGACTCGCGCGCTTTCACCCCACGAAGGTGTTGATCGAAGAGCCGTTCGGGAATCCGAAATATCAACGCGAGTATCGGCAATTCATCGCCGGGCGATTTACGCTTCCCGCAGATGAAGCCTATCAATACGGATTCAAGCTGGCGAAGCGCTCCGGCGACCGATCGATCTATCCGGTCGACACCTGGGGGCCATCGATCTACGACGACGCTTCGCCGAGCGGAAAGCATATCGACGCCTTTTTAAAGACGCACTTCAGAGGCGTGAGCGATCCCCCATCGCAAGCCATGATCGCGCACGATGCCTACTTACAACTGCACGGTACCTATCTCGACGAATTACGTTTCCTCAATACCGATGCGGAGATCCGCGCCAACGCCTCCTGGTACAGCATTTTCGATGGCCTTGGACGGAACGCCGATGGGGCGGGCAGCATGTATGTCGCGCAATGGTATACGCGCAATTGCTTTATCTTCTCGAATATTCTCAGCGTCATTCGGCCAGGAGATCGCGTGGTCGTCCTCATGGGGCAGGGGCACGAGTTCCTGCTGCGGCAGTTCGTGCGCTTGAACCCCAACTTAGTGAACGTCGACCCGTTACGATATTTGAACGAATCGCCCTAGGCGACTGCGAGCCGCTCCAAATGCGCGCGTAACTCGTCCGAGGAGAGCCCTGCGACGCCGAGGAGTTTGAGGCGCCCACGATGACCGCGCAGAATCGTGATGCGCGAAGGCGCGATTTTCAGCGCTTTCGCAAGCGTCGCAATAACGGCCTCGTTTGCTGCGCCTTCGATCGCCCGCGCGGCGACCGCCACAACGATCTGCTCTCCTTCACGACGAACGCCCGGCAGCTTGGCCCCGGGCTTCACCTTGATTTCAAGCGTCGTCGTCGATTGCCGCTCCGTCATCGTGAATTCGAGCTTCGCTTTGGACGGACGGCGGCCCCGCAGTGCCGAATGCAGCCTCCGTGAAATCATTGCTTCAA